>NZ_CM000745.1:867796-940541 GCF_000161455.1 Bacillus pseudomycoides DSM 12442 | reverse complement strand
TTTTTTTATTAGGCCGTTGAAGAGACAGGAGAATTTGTTGTAGAAGAAGTAACAGAATGGGTTAGCAGAAATTAGTAAATGAAATTTTATAGGCGCAAATCCAAATATATCGGCGTTTCGACAAAGGATATCGACTTTGCGATAAATAAAAACAAAAACAGGAGCCGTCCAGTTCCCGTTTCCCAACATTCTGTTAAAAAACCCCGAATTGTGGACAATTCGGGGTTTCGTTCGGAAAAAGGTGTATTTATTTTTATGCTAATGCAGCTGCTTGTTCTTGCTGATCTACAGGCACTACAGCGTCCGTTAATGCTTTCTCTAATTCAGCTGTGTATTTCATTTGTTCTTCTTTGCTCCAACCTAATTTTGCTGCCATATATGCAATTACTGCTTCTTTCCAATCATATACCCAGTGAATGTTGAAGAATACAGCCCCTCTGCGGCGTACGAAGAAGTCAACAGGTTTTGCTGTCATTTCATAATCCATCGCGTATACAAGCGGTACAAGCACGTCTAACGGCATGTTATATTCTTTTGCTTCTGCTTTATGTTGTTTTGCTAAGTTAAAGAGAATATCTACGTTAGATCCATAGAATTTCGCAAACTCTTCTGCTTGCTTTGCTGTTAAACCATATTTTGTTCCCTCTTGTGCTTTTTTCGCAACGAATGTTGGGAATTGTTTTGATCCACTTACATGTCCACCAGAGATTGGCATATGCTTCGTTTCACTTTTCGGATACGCACTATGTCCTTCTTTTTGTAATAATGACGTTACATAATCTACTACCATTTCAGCCATCTTACGATATCCTGTTAATTTTCCGCCCGCAATTGTGATTAAACCAGATTCAGAAGTCCAAATTTCATCTTTACGAGAAATTTCAGATGCACTCTTACCTTCTTCATAAATTAATGGGCGAACACCAGCCCAACTTGATTCAATATCTTTTTCTGTAATCTTCACAGTTGGGAACATATAGTTAATCGCATTAATGATATATGTGCGATCTTCTGTTGTCATTTGTGGTACTGCTGCGTCTTTATCATAGAACGTATCAGTTGTACCTACATATGTTTTCCCGCCACGTGGAATTGCGAAGACCATACGCTTGTCTGGTGTATCAAAGTAGATCGCTTGCCCTAGTGGGAAACGTTTTTGATCGATTACTAAGTGAACACCTTTAGATAACTGCAATACTTTTCCTCTTTTTGAATTATCTTTTTCACGTAATGTATCTACCCAAGGTCCAGCTGCGTTTACAATTTTCTTACCGTATACTTCATACACTTCTCCATCTAATAAATCGACGACACGTACACCACATACTTTTCCATCTTTATATAAGAAACCGTCTACTTTTGCATAGTTGACTGCTTTTGCACCATGTTCAATTGCTTCTTTCATAACTTCGATTGTTAAACGAGCATCATCTGTACGATACTCTACGTAATAACCGCCGCCCTTTAAGCCTTCTTGTTTTACAAGCGGTTCTTTTTTCATTGTTTCTTCGCGGCTAAACATTTTTCTACGTTCGCTGCGTTTTACACCCGCTAGGAAGTCGTATACACGAAGACCGATTGATGTACTGAATGAACCAAATGTACCGCCTTTATGGAACGGAAGTAACATCCACTCTGGTGTTGTTACATGGGGACCGTTCTCATATACGATCGCACGCTCTTTCCCAACTTCTGCTACCATTTTCACTTCAAGTTGTTTCAAATAACGTAAACCACCGTGTACAAGCTTCGTTGAACGACTTGATGTACCTGCTGCAAAGTCTTGCATTTCAAACACAATTGTTGATAAACCGCGTGTTGCTCCATCTAATGCAATACCAGAACCAGTAATACCTCCACCAATTACGATCACATCTAACTCTTGTTTATTTACTCCATTTAATACGTCTTTACGTTGTTTACTTGAAAATTTCATGGTAATTCCTCCCTTTGATAACGAAAAAAGAGACCACAAACTCCGCTATAGAATTCGCTTCTATAGCGTGTTGTGGTCTCTCCAAATCTCCTACCGAATTATTAACTTATCATCATTATAACACTGTTTATAATTATTTAAAAGCTTTTGTTGCTTCAATTGCTTTTTTCCAACCAGCATATAGCTCTTCACTTGTTTCCGCTTCCATTGCTGGTGCAAAGCGCTTGTCCATATTCCACTGCGCCTTAATTTCGTCTTGGTTTTCCCAATATCCAACTGCAAGACCTGCTAAATATGCTGCACCTAAAGCCGTTGTTTCATTCACTTCTGGACGCTCTACTGGAACATCTAACATATCACTTTGGAATTGCATTAAGAAGTTATTCTTAACTGCTCCTCCATCAACGCGTAATGTTTTCAGTTCAATACCTGAATCTGCTTCCATAGCACATAATACATCTTTTGTTTGATATGCTAATGATTCTAGCGTTGCACGGATAAAGTGTTCTTTCGTTGTTCCGCGTGTTACGCCAAATACCGCTCCGCGTACTTCACTATCCCAATATGGTGTTCCAAGCCCTACGAATGCTGGAACAACGTAAACGCCATCTGTTGATTCAACGCGAGATGCGTATTCTTCGCTCTCACTTGCATCTTTAAACATACGCATGCCGTCACGTAACCACTGGATTGCAGAACCTGCTACGAAAATACTTCCTTCTAATGCATATTCAACTTTACCATTTAAACCCCATGCAATTGTTGTTAATAGGCCATGCTCAGACGCAACTGCTTTTTCACCTGTATTCATTAACATGAAGCAACCAGTTCCGTATGTATTCTTCGCCATACCTTCACCGAAGCAAGCTTGTCCAAATAACGCTGCTTGTTGGTCACCTGCGATACCTGCGATTGGTATATTTTGGTTAAAGAAATGATAATCAACTGTATGGGCATATACTTCAGAAGATTGACGTACTTCTGGAAGCATGCTTTTCGGCACTTCTAACATGTCTAGAAGCTCATCATCCCACTGCAGGTCGTGAATATTAAACATTAATGTACGTGATGCGTTTGAATAGTCTGTTACGTGCGCTTTACCACCAGACAATTTCCATACAAGCCATGTATCAATTGTACCGAATAATAATTCACCGCGTTCTGCTTTTTCTCTTGCACCTTCAACGTTATCTAAAATCCATTTTACTTTCGTACCTGAGAAATATGCATCAATTAAAAGTCCTGTTTTTTCGCGAACCATATCGCTATAGCCTTTTTCTTTTAACTCTTCACAAATTTCAGCTGTTTGGCGAGATTGCCATACGATTGCGTTATAAACTGGTTTACCAGTTTCTTTATCCCATACAACCGCTGTTTCACGTTGGTTTGTAATTCCGATACCAGCGATTTGCTCTGGCTTTACGTCCGCTTCACTTAAACAAGTTGCAATAACCGCTAAAATTGATCCCCAAATTTCTTGTGCATTATGCTCTACCCAACCTGGCTTTGGAAAATGTTGTGTAAATTCTTTTTGAGCTGAATGAACAATTTTACCTTCTTTATTAAAAAGGATTGCACGTGAGCTTGTTGTTCCTTGGTCTAATGAAAGAATGTATTTTTTCATAATCGGTTCCCCCTTATGCTACTTTTCTACTATTTGTATTGTTTTCGCTCTTTTTACTTGTCATATAAGAGATTGCTAGTACAATCACAGTTGCAATTATCACATAAATAAATGCTGCATTTTGTTTTCCTTCAAATACAACTTGATGGAATAAACCTGCAAGTGATCCACCTAAAATCGGTCCTACTACCGGAATCCATGCATATTTCCAGTTCGATCCACCTTTACCCGGAATCGGTAAGAAGAAGTGGGCAATACGAGGTCCTAAATCACGAGCTGGGTTAATTGCGTAACCTGTTGTTCCACCTAATGATAAACCAATACTTACGATTAAGAAACCTACGACGAATGGATTTAAACCATCCGCAAATTTATTTGCACCAATTGCTAATATACCAAATACTAAAACGAATGTTCCAATCATTTCACTTAAAAGGTTTGCAAATGTATTCGGAATTGCTGGTCCTGTTGCAAAAACGCCTAATTTTGTACCTGGGTCTTCTGTTTCTTTCCAATGAGGTAAGTAATGTAAATATACGATAATTGCACCGATGATTGCACCAATCATTTGCGCTGCGATATAACCTGGTACATCATTCCATGGAAGCGCTCCCTTAAAAGCAAGTCCAATTGTTACTGCTGGATTTAAATGTGCCCCACTAATCGATCCTACTGCATATGCTGCGATGGCAACCGCTAAGCCCCAGCCCATCGTAATAACAATCCAACCAGAATCCTTAGCAAACGACTTCTTTAAACTTACGCCTGCACAAACGCCGCCACCAAGAACGATTAACAACGCTGTCCCTATTAACTCCCCTAAAAATGCTGACATAAAATCCCTCCACAATCAATTTAAATAATTCCAATGTGATAGAGGTAAAATGAATGGCCATTCGTTTTTTTTCAAAAGAAAAAGATCCACACCTGGCATGCTTCTATATAAAAAATATAGAAACAATGAAATGTGGATCTCTTCTTTTCTCCGTCACGTTTATTAACTTATCTATAATGTTAACCTTAAATGAAAGCGGTGTCAATACATTCTTTTCACATTTTCGACACTTTTTATTTTTCTCAACATACAAGCCACTGTTACGAGAAAAAAGCGGTCTTTCACTCACTTTCTCCCTTTGTTTGTACAAGGCATAAGGCGAAATTAGGTACTGACCGCTTCTTTACACAGGCGGATCCTCTTTCCCGCCTAAAAGAAAGCTTTTATTTCGGTTTTCCCACATATAAATCGCGGCTTTGTAAACAAAAGCGGTCTTCCACTCATTTTCTCTCTTTGTTTTCATACGGCATGGGACGAAAATGGGTACTGACCGCTTCTATGCTCAGACGGATCCTCTCTCCGCCTAAAAGAAAGCTTTTTCTATCTTTGGTAATGTTTCCAGAGTTCTTTTTTCGACGTTGTAATCGCCGTCGCACCAGCGGATAACGCTCTTTCTACATCATCAACCGTACGAATAAATCCGCCTGCTAAAATCGGTACGCCCGTCCGTTCTTTCACCTCAGCAATCACACCTGTTAAAGCTCCGGGAAGCACCTCAATATAATCCGGCTTTGTTTTCTCTAAAAGATTACAACTCTTTTCCATCGCACTCGAATCAATTAAAAAGATACGTTGAATCGCGACAACACCCTTTTGCTTCGCCTTCATAATTACACTTGCCTTTGTCGACAATAGTCCATATGGCTTATACTCTTGGCATAAAAACTCTGTCGCATGGCCATCGCTTTGCAAACCGTGAATTAAATCGACATGTAAAAATACCTTTTTACAATGCTGCTTCGCAAGTGCAACAACACTTTTCAATTGACCGATATGAATGTCTAAAATAACAATATACTCATAAGAACTATATAGTAACTTTTCTAAATCTTTTATTTGCCGAACAGCTGGCAAAATATTTTGTTCATGAAATTCCATTCAAAAAGTCCCCTTCTTTACGTCTTCCTACCTTTTATAGTACACAATTTAAGCGAAAAGAAAAGCTAGCAAGAGAAATTTTTAATTCTCATTCTTGTCGCATTGTGTTGAACAGTCGATATCCTATGTCCAATTGCCGATATATGACGAGAAACGGTCGATATATCTTAAAAATCGCCAATATAATGATGGCGCAAAAAAAGAGTGAATAACCGATTAGTTACTCACTCTTTACTAGGATTAAAGCAACACAGAATCCTTATCACTCTCTTGATTACGTCTCTCGCGTTCTTCTTCTAAACGCTTCATATATACTTCGCCTTCTTTTTCAATAAACTCATTATCCATATCTTGCTCTTTTTTCGAAGTATATAAAACCATGTAACCACTTACGACAATCCCGATAATAACAAGATAAATCCACCATGGTAAAGTTTCCACTCTTCGCCCTTCCTTTCCTGAGACAAGCCTTGTTAGTTTCACTATATGAAGGTAGGACAAGAGTTATGACAATTTCTTTTTCAAACAAGTAAAGCAGTACTCCCATCTACAATCACCGTAGATAGAAGTACTGTCTTTAAAATTCTATCGATGAATCCAAACTGCACCTGCAGACTTGTCTTCAGCTTGTCCTACTACCTCAAACTTCAATCCTAGTTTCGGCAACTTACGTCCTGCATCTGGAATGATGCTGTTGATATACTGCTTAGAATCATCAAATTTCGCAACGCCTGGTAATCCTTTATAGTCAAAGATACCGCGAGTTGGCGAATCTACTTTCCATGCTGGCGTTTGATCAAATGAGAATGCAGCATCGGCAATTTGATAACGCGTACTGCTCTTCACAGTCGGTTGTCCGTTTAATGTCCCTACGATTGCCTCTGGATGAGAATCTACTACGCCTAAGAACCCTTCACCTGGATGAACGCCTACCCAGTTATCTGTAAAGCTTTGATCCGCATACCATACAACCATTCCTGTATTAAAGACTGGGCCACGTGCATGTTGTAACGCCATGTCAGAACCAGCGTAATTTCTCCACTCTACATAGTAGTTATGTTTTTTCTGTTCAAATCCGTTAGACACAGTAAATCCTTTTAACGTCATTGCAGGTTGTCCTTCTGCATCATCAGAGAAAACAACTTTGCCATCTACAGTTAATGCTGCATTATCTAATGCAAATCCTTTATAAGCTACTGCAATATCTGTTAAATACTCAAATTGCAGTTTTACTTTTTTCCCTTTGAATTGGCTTAAATCGTATGATTTATCAACCCACTTACCATCAGTTGTATCCATACCGCCTTTTACGTCTTTTTCGCCCATTCTATCAATACGTGTCTTCGTTCCATCTTCTGCAATAGCGTACACGTCAAGGAAATCATACTTCGCTTCAAGCTCATAGAATGCCTTATAATCAAACTTAGCATCCGTTGCATTTGTTAAATCAAATACTGGTGTCTCAAGTGTTGTATGAATGTCATTTCCTTTTGTACTGTAATAAAACTTCGTACCAAATGCCGATTCGATATTTTTTATATCTTTGTCCGGCAAGTTAACGCGAACGATTCCTGGCCGTTTTGATTTCGTAACACTTTGATCTAAATATGTTGCAGCACCGATTCCCGTGCCAAGTTTATCATAATCTACCTCAACGATATTCGCCCAGTTACCCTTCATATTCTTTTGGAAAAACTCTTTATTTTGTGGTGAAAAACTTGTTGGCTCTGTTCCTGCAATCTTTCCAGCCCAGCTGCCGCCGCTCATAATAGACCAAGATTCAACTGGTTCACCTTGTCCAGTGTACTTTGTATCGTACTCATCCGGTAAGCCTAAATCATGACCGTACTCATGGGCAAACACACCTACTGCTCCATCTTCAGGCTCGATTGTATAATCGTATGCAGCCATCTTTCCGCCCCAATTCGGAACAGAAGCTTGTGTTCCATCAATTGCATATGGTTTTGATCCAAGTTTTGAACGGTGAGACCAAATCGCATCATCTTTCAATTTACCGCCGCCAGCTTCTTGACCCACGCCAGCATGAACAACCATTAAATGATCAATAATGCCATCTGGCTCATTTTTATTACCATCTCCATCTTGATCGTACTGATCAAATTGGTCAAAATCAGCTAAGTTAATCCCTTTTGCTACTGCTGCTTTTAATGCTTCCTTCACAAAATCACGCGGTCCTAAAGGTCCTTTATTATCATGACCGGTACCAGCATCTGCACCATAATCAGAAGCTTTTCCTGGAACAGTAAGCCACTCCGTTACAGTTCCATCAACTGTGTAGCTACCACCTGATTGCTCTTCATAATATTGCTTGAATGTGTTAATTTTTGACCCATCAAATAGCGTAAATGGCTCATCACCAAATAACATTTTTTGATAATGCTCACGATTAAAGTCCTTAGAATACATATATCCTGGCGCTTGATCAATATTATTATGTTTAAAATCGCTAAATTCTACGAGTAAAACAAGCACTTTATCTTTTCGAACAGTTCCATTGTACTCTTCTTGCTTTGCTGGTGTAGTAGGTACTTTTCCATTTAATTTTCTAGGATTCAATCCTGCATCTTGTCCAGCTACTGGTCCTGCTGTTGGCTGCTGCGCCTGTTCATTTTCCTTCATTTTTGCATCTTTTACTTTTTTCATAAAATCAGAAGCTTCTTGCGTAAGACTATCTTCTGTAATGATTTCTTTCCCAGGGTTTTCCCCTTTCTTTTTCTCAACATACTTTTCAACAGCCTTTGACGTCTCAGCTTGTGATGCAGATTGATCAATGACTCCCCGTTCTTTTAATGCTTCTGCCAAACGCTCATCCGGTATTAAATGCTCATCTATTGGTAGAGATAATGATGGTGTTTCAGCATATGCTGCTTGACTTCCAAATGCAAAAGTACTACTTAGCACTGCCGCTGTTGCTAATACTGATAAAGGTTTTAACTTCTTATTCTTTTTCAATGCATTTCCTCCCCGTTGTTTGCGAACTATCGTTTTTTTGTCGATAACAACATAATATTCGTATTATGACGAATATTCAATATTTTTCAACAAATAAAATGTTGAGAAATATTTTTTTATGCAGGGTGAAATACATAAGATAGCAAAATAAAAAGGTTCTGCCCTAAATAGCAGAACCTTTGTTTGAATCATCTTCTTAATTATGAAAGAAGGAACGGGTAATTTTATTCATTGATGGATACAGCATGCTTTTCAAAAAAAGCTTGGACATATTTCATAAACTCTTCCGGCTCTTGACGGAACGGAGCATGATACCCTTTTTCAATAATATGGAATGTACTATTTTTAAATAGTTGATGATATGCTTCACCATTTTTCCATGAAACGCTTTTATCATTTCTGCCCCAAATGATTAAGGTCGGCACCTTGATTTCATTCGCATCCATCGCTAATCGATGTTCTCTCATCTTACTTAATTCACTATAATGCTCTTTATCATCTCTTCTATTTTTCACCGCATTTTTATCATAATCCGTAATGGTAGATACCGTATTTAAATCAACCGATAAATTCGGCTTTTGGAAACCTTCTTTTTGCTGGAAGGATTCTATTCCTGTCGAGTCCGCTAAAATAAGGTGCGTAATCGCCTCAGGATATAGGTATGTTAAATTAAGAGAAATCTCTCCCCCCATTGAATGACCAAGCACCGCAAACTTATCATAGCCTAATTTTTTCATTAACTTATAATATATATTTGCTTGCGCTGGAAATGAATACTGAAAATCCATTGGCTTCGAAGAACGACCAAATCCTAAAATATCAACTGCAATGATCGTATGATCTTTCGCTAATTCTGGATAAATATCACGAAATCCATCAGAAGAACCTCCAAAGCCATGAAGCATAAGAAGCGGCGGTTGTCCTTCACCAATTTGTTTAAAATATATTGTTTGCCCATCAATTTCTGCCATTTTTTCTGTTGTGTTCAATTTTGTTGCAACAGTATTTTTTACTTCTTCTACTTTTGCTGTCGGTTTCTCAACGATATTACAAATCACTAATACGACAAGAACAAGGCAGCTAATTACATAGAACTTTAATCGTTTCAAATTTATTGTCTCCTTTCCGCTACTTTAAATCATGAAAAAATACACTTAACATAAGCTTTCACTTTTTGTCATTATTTTATAGCCGATACAGTCGTAACCATTTAGGTTACAACTGTATCAAAAAAATATGCTTTCTCTCTAAGTAAGAATGCATTGGGATATTTCTTGTATTTGATTATTTTCGTACTGTTCAACTCTCTTGTAATCATTATAGTTACAAACAAAAAGTAGGTCAATCATTTTTCAAAAGTTTTATATACTTATAGAAATGAAGGATAAAGAAGACAAATAAAAGAAGAACGCCTTTTAGTGAGGGTAAACGTTCTTCTTTTTGTTATAGGTCTACATGAGTATTCATTATAGGTGTTCGTGGTCTATTCTGAAGCACTTATACCGGTGTTTCCATCAGTATATGAATAGGTAGATGTATCGCTAACGCTATATGCTAAATCAGGCTTTGATATGAAATGGTCTGCGTGAGTAGCTTGTTGTGTTTCAGCAAAATGATTTAATCCAAGGGAAAGAATTCCGATAACAGATAAACCAACAGTAATAACACCCAATTTTTTCATTATTTTAACGCTCCTCTACTTAATAATTTTTGTTTCGCTTCATAACAGATATTAAAATAATCACTTACTTTTTCATGATTATTCAATTTACGAAATTCGACAGCTAACAACTCACCATATTCTTCAACATAATCCCATAATCCTTGTTTTTCGAAGTAAAATAGTCCTTCTTTTATCTCTTTTTCCACTAAATCCATTGAACATCTTTCATTTAGTCTTTTCAAAATGTTGAAGTGATACATATATTCTTTGTTTCCTACTGCAGAACAAATATTTAAACCGTTTTCAATTAATTTTTGTGCAATATTTATTTCACCTAATTTATAATGTTCCCTTGCTTGTAGGAAAATGGCTTTGATATGATTAGGAAGTTTCTCTGTTACTTCTGATAAATGACGAATAGCTAAAGTGGATAGATTTTGGGTAGCATACAATAAACCTAGATTATGTCTAACTATTAAAATTAGCTTATCTTCTTTAGCTTTCTGTAAAATGTCAATTGCACGATTTAAATGTTCTTCGGCTTGTTCAAATTGTTTTAAAAATATACAAGCTGTCCCTATAATATTTTCACAGGATGCAACTTTGACTTCATATCCTTCTTGATTTAAAAATATCACTTTCGCTTTATTTATATATTCAATAGAAGATAGCATTTTGTAAGTATGGTGATACAATACAGCAAAGTGTTGATGAAATTCAGCTTGTTCTATCGGATTAGAAACTTGCTTTAATAATTCTTTAGCTTTCTCAAAATGTATTTCAGATTCTTTGTAATTCGAAATGAACATTAGATGAATACCTTTAAAGAGATGATAATAATGTGTTAAAAGCAGATCATTCGGAAGAGACAAGGAATCAATTTTATCGAAGCTATTGCTTGTAATACTTAAACGATCTGCTAACACTTGATAGCGAAAATCTAATAATGAATAATAAAACAATATGTTTTGATCTTCTTCCATATGATTAATTTTTGATTCAATTTCCTCTTTCAATCGTGTCGCTTTCTCTACTTGTTGTTGCAGCATTGACTGATACCAAGCGTCTAATGAATGCTTAATCTGTTCTTTCGTTACTACATGTGCACTCATAGAAATTCATCCCCCTCGTTTACAACTGTAATTATCTAAATATTATCACTTTTCCACAAATTGTATATCCCTCTAAATATATAAATAACTTGAGAAATAATTATCAGAATATTCAACTCAAAAGACACAATTAAAATCCACCTCATAAAAAATAGCTTTCATATCCTTATTGCGGGTAGTACCAGCGAAACTGTCACTACCCGCAATAAGGATATGAATTAAGAATGCACTGATTCCTCTAGATATGATCTCTCTTCAATTTGAATTCGTTCCATCATATCCAATTTAAAGGTCCCGTAAGGATTTATATGGCTATAGATGAGTATTTCTTGCAACATGGCTACATCTTTTGTTTATAAAACCAATAGCTGAAGGTTTTGCGCATAGTGTGCGTACCAATGGATTCTACATCGGTAAAATCTCCAGCTTTTTGTAATTGTCGGTACGCTTGGATTTGGCTAATGGGTTGATATCCTTTTCGAGAAGGAAATAAGCAGGTACTTTCTAGGGTTTGGGTATAGGAATAGACTTCATCCAAAATAGAAGTGAGATTAATCATGCGCTCTTTTTTCGTTTTTGTAGTAAAAATAAAAAGAACTTGTAAAAAAATACAAGTTCTTTTTAAAATAATGTAAACTGAAGGGTAAAACAAACTATCTTATCAAAAAAACTAGGGATCACTATTTCTTAAGACTACTAGGACCTCTTTATTATATAACAAATATTAACATGCAAAGTTTATAGTTTTGAAAATTATGTGAATTAAGATAACAGATCAATTTATTCCATATATAAAGTTACGTTAAATTCGTGGGGTTTAACCCCACCTTTCCTCCATTGTATGAAGAAATTCGGTAAGTATGGATATGTTGCCGAGCCGAACATACCAAAAACAAAGGGTAATACATTTATGTTTGATATCCGCTTTATTAAAATATTTTCCGTATAGGAAGTGAATAAGCTTCCTATACGGAAAATATTACATATTAATACTTTAGGAGATTTTAAAAATAAAGAGGTGATTTTTAAATGTATAATGAGTCAATATATTTTCCTTATATAAATTATAATCAATACTTCGATCGTCAATTCCCTGGTCCTCCGATTCCAAGTATACCGGGAATGCCAAGTTTTCCGGGTGCACCAGGACAGCAAAGTTCACAAGCTCCAACATCTCCTCCTCCATCATTTATTCCTCAACAATCAACTGCTTCACCATTTGCTGTTGATCCAGGGGCAATTTCATTCTGTTTATTTCGAAATACCTATATATGGCTTACAAATGGTGAACAGTTTTGGTATTATCCGATTTTTGTAGGACGAAGATCTGTTACTGGTTTTAGATGGAACGGTAGGTTTTGGGTGATTTTTGGAATTGATACAAGAAGGATTAGTTCATTTACATGTTTTTAAAAATTATAGAGTAACGATAAAAGTTTAATTATATAAACAAAAGAGGTATTAGAATGAAAAACTTTCAATCATTTGATGGGACAATAACTATGATTAACGATTTTGTAACAGGATCAAATGAAGAAATAGGATGTACTAAATTAATATCCGTAGATAATGGTTATGGGACTCTAACAAATTTTGTAGTGAAACCAAATACTTATTTTATTGACTACGCAGCGGTAGTAGTAGGAGATAAAGTAACTGGATTTTACGATGCTAATGTCCCTGTTCCTCTCATTTTCCCACCACAATTTCAAGCAATTGTTATAGCGAAATATATACCCTATCAAAATGTAAAAGTAGATAATTTTAATGAACAGTTAGAGAGTAGTGATGGAAAATTAAAATTAAATATTTCTCCTTCTACTCAAATTTTATTAACAAATGGCCAATTTTTTACAGGGAATCTTGCGAATCGAAATTTAATAGTTATTTATGGTCTTACAACAATGAGTATACCAGCCCAAACTACGCCATATAAAATCATTGTTTTGTGTCAAAAGTGATTTTTATTTTAAAGGGTCTCTCGGTTTATTTGAGAGGCTTTTTTTGTTTCTGAAGAAAAAAATAATGAAAAGTAGGAAAAAAGGTTTATTTTTTAAGATAGGGCCACGCCCCATACTCATCAAGCTAAGATTTTGAAATATCCCCAAAACGAAAATTTTATATTTCTACAGTTATTTATAAGAATTCAGCTTACTTTTTTCGTTTTGGGAAACAACCAATTTCTTAAGTTGATGGATATGTGTTACTACCCCCACTTTTAAAAATAAAAAAGGCAAGCAACCCCAGCTATACGCTAAAATCACTTGCCTCATAAGTATTATTTAGTTATGAAAAGTAGGCTTATAAAACGAACGATTATCAAGTGCAAAGACACGTTCTGTGTATTCACCTGGTTTCGTGCGCCCAAGGGCACGATCCATCATGTTCATCTTCGCATCTAAATTATCGATGTAATGCAGAATTTCTGCTTCTTTTACTAATGGCGGTTTTGGGCTACCCCATTCCGCTTTCCCGTGATGGGATAAGACGATGTGCTGAAGAATTAATACTTCTTCTCCTTCGATTTTCAGTTCATCTGCTGCTTTTCCAATTTCGTTTACCATGATGGAAATGTGGCCAAGTAGATTTCCTTCTAATGTATACGTTGTTGAAATTGGACCAGACAATTCAATTACTTTACCAAGGTCATGTAAAATAACACCTGCATACAGTAAATCTTTATCTAAAGATGGGTATAGCGTAGCAATGGCTTTCGCTAAATCAAGCATCGATACAACGTGATACGCAAGCCCCGATACGAACTCGTGATGATTTTTCGTCGCTGCTGGATAGTCTAAAAATTCATTTTGATGTTTATTCAATAAGTGTCTTGTCAGACGCTGAATGTTCGGATTTCTCATTTCAAATATGTACTGTGTAATCTTTTCTACCATATCTTCTTTTTTCACTGGTGCTTTTTCTACAAAGTCTGAGATATCTGTCACTTCATTCGCATTTGCAACGCGAATTTGCTTCACACGAAGTTGAATACGCCCTTTATAGTTTTGAATATCTCCAGCTACTTTCACAATCGTTTCTGCTACATATTGTTTCTCAACTTCTGGTGATACATCCCATAGCTTCGCTTCAATATCTCCAGTTTGGTCTTGTAAGATTACTGTTAAAAATGGCTTCCCATTACTCGCGATACCTTTTGTCGCTGTCTTAATTAACAAGAAGATATCGACTTGTTCACCAACTTCATATTCTGCAATTTTCTTTTTCATCCTGATTCCTCCACCAACTTAAGTACTTTTAGTATAGCACATTATACCTTATTTTCTTTATGCTCACGTGTTAATTTTATAATCTGTTTTTCCGCAAAGAATGATAATAGATGGGCATGACATGTAAAGAAAATCACTTGTCTATCCTTCGCAATTTCTTTTATTAACTGGATTGTTCGTTCTGTTCTTACTGCATCAAAATGCACAAAGCTATCATCAATAATAAATGGATAATCATGTTCAAACGTCCGGGCTAGCGCAAATCTTAGTGATAAATAAAGTTGCTCCGCTGTCGCTTGACTGAGTTCATGACTATAAAAACGAATACCATCACTTCGTTCTACAATAAACGGCTCTGTTTCTGATGGTGAAAAAATCTTACTATACTGACCGCCTGTTAAATATACAAAATACTCCTCTGCCTTTTGTAAAATGCGCGGCAGCTGCACTTCATGATAGTATTGCTTTGTTTTTGTTAACACTGTTTTTGCCGCTGCATACGCCGCCCACTTCTTCACTTGCTCACGCACTTGGGACTTTTTCATTTCCCATTCATGGAGTAAATCGCCGTACGTACTACCTTCTTCTAAGTTCGCAACATCTACGCGGTGCTCCGCAATACGCTCGGTCAACTCCTTCTCTTGTGAAAGGAAGTCTTGTATATAGAGCGCTTCTTGTTTCAGCTTTCCTTCATACCCTTCCACTTGATAGTGTTCCGCTAATGATAAGCTTGTTAAACGTTTTTCTAACATGTCAATTTGAGGTGATAACCGCTCTACTTGCTTCTCTGCATCTTCACGCTTTTCTGCCCTCTTGCCAGCTTCTAAAAACATTTCTTCATCAGTAGCTGCTGCCATTTCCCAGAGCGCATCTCTTTCTAATGTAAGTTGTTCTACTTGATGCTGTAATAGTGCTTGTTCTTCTTTCCAATCAGCTAGCTTCCCTAAAAGCTGCTCTCTCTTTTGTTTCTTTTCTTTTTCCTTTTGAATACGATTACTGATCATATGAAGATGATCAAAATCTGTATTTTCCATAACGTTTTCTAGTTTATGTTCAAACTGCGAAATCATTTCATATAATATTCCTTTTCGCTCCGCCAGCTTTCCTACCTCACGATATAACTGCTGCATCTTTTCAATGCGTTCAAATGCTGGCAAGACATGTGCATATGTATAAAAACTTGGGAAAGAATAACGCGCATTATATGTATCCACTTGCTCTCCCATACGAAACGTATCTCGCTCCCATTCTTCATATGCAGAAACACCTTTATCATAGGTTCGTTCTATTTGTTGTAATTTATAAGACTCTCGCTCAAATAATTTACGAATTTCTTCATCTTTTTCTAATTGATAACGAATGGATAGCGCCTCTTCATTTTGCCTTCCACCTGCACTTTGCTGCAGCGAGAGCAGTTCTTCTTGTAAACCATCGGAAGAAGTATCTTTATACAAAACAAGTGCAAGTACAATTAGGACAAAGACGATAACACTTGTAAATAATAACGCACGATTATCTAGAAATATACTTGTCAGCAAAATCACTGTATTAATAGCTAACAAAAGGAAACAAATCGTCTGCCAGCGCTTTTTCTTTTCCTGCGCGGTTTTCATTCTTTCTTCATATTTACGCTTCATTCGTTCCACGCCAGTACCCATAAAAACTGTATCTTGAAACGATCTTTCCTTTTCTACAAGCGCCTGTCGCTCTTCATCCGCTAACATCTGCTTTCGGATGTGCCTTACATTCTCTTCCTGTTCTTCTAGTTGCTCTTGCACTACTTTAAAGCGCTCATCTAGCTGCTCTTTCCGCGTCTCTAATGCTCTCGCCTTTTGCACCATTTGCGTTATCATTTCTTTCGCTGCAAGGCTTGTATCAAATGAAAGCACACTTTCTTTCTCAAAAGTAGCACCAATTTGCTGCTCAAGCTCTTCTATCTCTTCTTTCATATTTCCAATACTTACTGTAATATCACGCATTTCTTGACGTGCATTTTCATATGACATATGCTGCATACGAAGTTCTTCTACATAGCTATCCTTTTGCAAGAGCTCTTCTTGTACTTCTACCCCATCCACTTCCGTTTGCACCATTTCCATCCTTTTCTGGATGGAATCCAATTGCACCCCGAGCGGCTCGAGTTTTGCTTTTATCGTTTCGAAACGTTCTACTCCTCGAACAGGAAACGGATTCTTCTGTTCTTCTAGCACTTTTTCATATGCATGTTTTTCAATCACAAGAGGTTGCAATGCAGCCAATACTTCATAGTCTTGCTTACGCTTTTCTGCCATCTCTTTTTCATTCCGAATATGGGCAAGACGCCCTTCATTTTCTTTTAACTGCCCCATTAACTTTTCATACGTACCAATCTTCCCTTGCCACGCCCCAAGCTTTTCTTGGAGCTTCTTTATTTCTTGAAGTGACGCATTGATCTCAGGCTTACGACCATTTGGCTTAAAACGCTGCTCCATTTCTTTTTCTAACTTTTTATCTAACTGCAGCAGGGCATCGCTCCCAACTGCACTCGCCGAAAATAAATAATTTCCGATTTCAGCTTCTCCAATATGATGAATATTTTGAAGACCGTGCATATCAAACGAAAAGACAGAATCAAACAGGCTCTCATTCATCCCGCTTAGCACAGTCTGTAACACTTCTTCTCCAGCTGTTTTTCCATCTTCAAAGTATACTGTTACTTCCCCAGCAGCCGTTTTCGGCAAGCGCTCGATTTGGAGTCTCCCATACTGCTCAGTCATAACAGTCACCCTGCCGCCGTACTTCCCGCCTTCTTTCGGCTCATAACGCCTTTGTCCTCTCATTGGGAACCCAAACAAAATACTCTTCATAAACGAACGAATCGTTGATTTTCCTGCTTCATTTTCACCGTACAACACCGTCAGCAATGAAAGATCCATTTCCACATTTTCTAATTTTCCATAACCATAAATATGGAGTTTTTCAATTTTCATTTTTTATCCCTCTCTTGCTGGAATAGTTGCTCTAATATAATATTTTCCGCTTCCTTTTGAATTTCTGCTTTTTCCTCATCTGAAAAGGATTCAATCACATTACGCGCAACTGGAGATGTCCAAATCGTCCTAAGCACCGCATCCATATTCGTAAATGATTCCAATTCTTGCAATACACTACCAACAAAATGATTCTCCTCTTTTAATCGCTGGATTTCTGCAAATGAAACCGTCTCATTCTTCCACTTCATCACATACACAAAATCTCTTCGTTCTTCTCCCGCTGCTAAAATATGAAAAATCTCTTCCACACGTTTTTCATCACGTAAATAAGGAAACAATGGCCCTTGTCCGATGAATACAATTGTCAAAAGAGTTCCTTCCTCTTCCTGACGCCATTCATTCATCACTTCCGTACAAGCTGTCATAAGGTCATCAACTGTTTGCAGTTCATCAATGCTAATTTCCGTCTCTTCCCAAACTACATCCGCCGCACCGAAAAATGAGCACACCGTTCCCTGCTCTGTTATCTCAACAAGATACGCCCCCTTCTCTCCTGTTTCCTTCCGGTGGCGTCCTTGTATATTGCCTGGATAAATGATATATGGCTCCTCTGCTAAAATCTCTCGCTTATGTATATGCCCAAGAGCCCAGTAATCAAATCCCTTTTCTTTTAACTCACGAATTTGAAACGGCGCATAGCGATTATGTTCCGCATCGCCTTCCACACTCCCGTGAAGCATGCCAATATGAAAAGGCGCATCGCTCATTTTTGCATACTGCGCCGTCATATTATCCGTTACAGCCTGCTGCAAATAACTAAACCCATAAATAGATGCAAGCAGTTCATCATCTTTATAAAACGGCTTTTCTTCTACATATGGCTCTGCAAACACATGAACATTTTCAGGAAACTCAATTGCTGCCCAGCTTCCCCCTAAATGATCGTGGTTACCATGAATGATATAAACCGGAATCTCATACTGCGAAAGGCGCTTCATCTGCTCCCTCACAAACACTTGCGCCCTAAGACTTCTCGTTTCCGCATCATATAAATCTCCTGCTAGTAATACAAAATCAACGCGCTCTTGAATTGCTTTATCGATAATACGCTCAAACGACTGAAACGTACTTTGCTTCATTCTTTCCCAAACAGATGACGGCACATTCATTTCCATCCCTTTAAACGGACTATCCAAATGCAAATCTGCCGCATGTATAAACTTTACTTGTTTCACAAATAAACGATCCTTTCTTTATCCTATAAAAGTTTCACTCTATTTTACCACGCAATGTCACATATTTCTTTGCATATTCTAGCATTTTATGACAAAATAGTTATAAGATTCTGATTTTAATTTTTGGAGGGAATTTTCATGGGAGTATACGTTCTAACAGTCTTTGAAAAAGATGGTTCAAAAATGCTAGACGAATCATTCGAGGCGGCAACAGAAGCAGAAGCGAAATCAAAAGGAGCATCCATTTTACAAGAAAAGGGATTGCATAAGCACACACATCGCTGCACATCTTCAGCAGGAAAGCTCGTTTTATTCCAGCGCTAAAAAAAGAAGCGTCATCCGCTTCTTTTTCATTCTATATCTTCATCACACCACGTAAATACCACATCTAGAATCCGGTTACCAATACGCACGCGTCTGTTCCACTTTCCAGTTTGAATTTGGCGCATTAGCTCATCTTTCATCTTTTCCGTCCAGTCGTGAATGGTTCCATTCCCGTCGTACGGATATACATTAGGAAACTCTTCCTGCAGAAGACTCAAGCTCTCTGCATCCAAATGAAAATGGAAATAGTAGTTGGCCGTAAGCGATGGCTCTTGCAATTGTAAAAACGGATCGTCAATTTGCTTTCTATTTCGGTAGAAAGTAAATATATTTACCTTTCCGCTCGTAATTTGGTCAATTTGAATTTCGTGCTTCTCTATAATCACGTCGTGCCCACCTCGTTATATACTACCTTTAGTATATATGTCTTTTGCATCAAAGTTAACCATTTTCACACGAAATTCATTTCCTTCATCTATTTCCCGTACCTCCAAGTAACAATCAGAACACATAAAAAAACAAATTTGAAGGGGAGCGATTCTATGTATTTCGGTAGCAAAGGTTGGTATGTAAAGGAACTAAAAAAATTAGGTATCCGTACTTATGAAGGTAAAAAACTAGAATCCTATCGTACGCATGTGTTGGCTAGTTTGCTTGAGAGAGTTCAGAAAGAATCGGCTTAATACTAATACAAGAAAGAAGCAACGTTTGTTTTTGCGTTGCTTCTTTTTTATTTTTCATAAAGGCTGTTTTCGTATATATTGGAGACACAAAATCTTGAACGTATTAGGAACTCTTGGTTTTAATCAATTACAAGGCATCATAGTGAACGACGAAACTTTCTTTCGAGAATCTTTAAAAGGTCATCGTGAAATCGCTCATAGAAAAGACAAAAAAACAACTTGAATTAATCCAAATTGTTTTCCCTTAAGAATTGTATAATTTGCCCTTTGTGGTGGTTATCGTGGTCTGTAAATTCCTTAACAATATATATAAGTGAGTAAGGTGCTCCAGTATGTGGACAATGAGTTACACCATTTGCAGTTAATGACTTGTTTAACTTTTCGATTGGAAATTCGTTAAGTTCTTTTATAAGTAGTTCCCTTGTATCTTTTGCTTCTTCAAGAAGTTTTGATTGTGATATTCCTGATTTTGCATAGTCTGATGCCTTTTTATTATGTGTATCAAAATTTGGAAACTCCATTCCCTTTTCATTTTGTACAGATGGGAGGACCTTTTTTAATAGATGATTATCCCAATTCATAATATGGACTATTATCTCCCTTACAGACCACTTACCTTCGGCTATTGATTTAGACCATAATGTGTCATCAATTTCTTCTAAAGTGCTTAACCAAGATGAATAATGACTAAAATTACTAATTATGTTTTTTACCTCACTCAATTTAATCCCTCTTTTCTAAATTAATTTAATATAATTATAACATTAAACTCACAATACACAAACATACGTTCTTGTAAATGTTTTCAGTTATAAAACCAACAGCCTTTTATAAAAAAAGAAACCGATGATATGCATTTCGTTAGCAAAGGTTGGTACTTAAAGAAATTAGGTACCCGTTCCGATGCTTCGCCACATGAACCTCGGTAATATCCTTATTCTCTGTCTCCTTATCATAATAATCCTCTCTTTTATAATTCCTATCAAATTGAACTATTCGTCTACTCTCATATTTAAGAATTGCACAAGTTGATCATTTAAATAACTTGTACTATAAGAAAAATCATTTTGATACCATTCAATAATAATGCCAATAATCGCATTCGCTTGGTAGGAACAATAGAGTGAATGATTAACTCCTTCTTTAAGAAAAGCCTCTTGATCTTGAAGTAACAAACGCTTTATTTCCTCAAATAATAAATAATAGTACATTAATGGAACCTTTTTGGAAAAAACAATTCTGTAGAATGACTTATATTTTTCGATATGATGAAAAACCCGAATGGTAGACGGGTCTAATTTACTCGTTTTCAATACTGATACGTGGCGATAAGGTTCTTGATAAGAACGGACCAAATCCGCTGTAATTTCTTTAAAATATTCCTCGAATAAATCTTCTACTTGTTTATAATGCAAGTAAAATGTACCACGATTTATTTTTGCCTTTCTGCAAATTTCCGAGATTGAGATGACTTCTAGATTTTTTTCATTTAGTAATTCTAACAATGCATTATGTAACGCCTCTTTTGTTTTCACAATCCGCATATCTGTACGCATCTTTTTTCACCTCTTATTGAACACATTTCTAACTATGTGTTAATTATTGAACATTTATCGTTTTTTTGCTCATTGTAAGCGCTCTTTTATATGATTATAATTTTTATTGAACAACTGTTCAATAAAGTGAAACTTTAATCAGTGGGGGGGCTTCATTCCCCACTGATTATCAGCCTGCACCAATCGGGCTTTTACGGGCAGTTGATCCCCCACCTAACTTCTTTGCTTTCGCTGAATTTTGAGGTGGAGGTCTTACTGCCCGTTAATGCGGAATAAACAGACAAAGGGGGCCGTTTCGAATGAGATTAAAAGGAAAAGTAGCAATTGTCACTGGTGCTGCGTCAGGCATGGGGAAAGCAATCGCAGAAGGTTATGCAAAAGAGGGCGCAAAGGTCGTTGTATCAGACTTAAACTTAGAAGGGGCTCAACATGTAGTACAGGGAATTAAGGCTACAGGTGCAGAGGCCATTGCTGTTCAAACAAACGTTACTTCCGATGAAGATCTACAACGTCTTTTCAATGAAACAAAACAAGCTTATGGAAAATTAGATATTCTTGTTAATAATGCAGGCATCATGGACGGAATGGAGCCTGTTGGTGAAATTTCAGACGAACGCTGGGAGAAGGTTTTCTCCGTTAATACAGTAGCTGTAATGAAAACAATGCGGATTGCAGTGAATCTATTCTTAGAACAAGGACATGGTACGATCGTTAATAACATTTCTGCAGGCGGACTATACGGCTCACGTGCTGGTGCTGCTTACACAGCATCTAAACATGCAGTCGTTGGCCTAACAAAAAACACTGCCTTTATGTATGCGAACAAAAACATCCGTTGTAACGGTATCGCTCCTGGAGCAGTCATGACAAACATTGCTTCTTCAATGACTCATTTGAGCGAATTTGGAGCAAGCCGCCAAGCATTAGGTATGGCAATTAATCCACGTGCCGGACAACCAGAAGAAGTTGCAAGGCTAGCTATCTTCTTAGGCTCAGACGAGGCTAGTTTCGTAAACGGACAAGTGATTGCGGTAGACGGCGGTTGGACTTCCTATTAATACACCTATTAGGGGTTACAACACATAGCTATCAAGTTTAGAGAAATGAGTTGATCTGTTTTCTTAACTTGATGGGTATGGTGTTCATTCAGAATACATGTAAAAACGGGTCATAACATGAACTGACCCGTTTTACTCTTTATATCATTATACTCTTCATCAAAATAGTAAGTTTATGTTAAAATCGTAAATCTTCTGCATCACTCAGTTGTTCTGGATGTCTATTTTTCCGTTTTTGAGAAATCATCTTTGGTCACCATATCCTGGTAGGTCGCCCGTTCGTTTCCAATCTTGACATCAGCGATAAAAATCTTCCGTTCTTTTACCGGACTAGGTTTCGGTTCACCGTACTTCGGTTTCCACTGTGGGTGGTAAAGCCCTGTTTTGAGGTAAGGCGTACGCGCACGTGTAGTATAGGCATTAGGACCTTGCACTTCCCATACAACTTTTCCATCCTTCCATATTTGTAGCAATCCGTCGTTCCCTGATGACCACTTTGCATGAATTACCCAAGAAGACCAGACTCCTTTTTGCACCAGTTCGTCCAATGTCTTAGAATCGCGCTCTATATTTGCAGTAGGACCGAATGCGCGTTGTATACTCCATCTGTCACCTTTCACTGCAATAGCCAATTCCGGAAAATCCCGATCCACCCGCTCACTGCCGAGTACAGCATGCCATTGCATGACGATATCGTCGCCACTGCCCTTGTCGAACACCCAATCCTGCGGGATATAAATCCGTGCTGTATACCAACGTTCGTGGAACCCTTCTTCGTATGGTTGTGCAATTTCCGAGCGGAATTGTCCTTGAGAATGCGGAACAACGAACTGCACTGCTTTGTGATCTCCCGTCATGCCTGGCGCATTTACTACATGTACACGCTGCGTGATCGTGTCAATATCTAGGTTGGTGCGGTTTTCCGAGTCGTTGATTGCTATTTTCCATTTTTCTAGCCCAGATTGAAAGATATCTTCTAACATAATAGAATTGTTTGTTTCCTTCAACTTAGGCTTCTTTTCTTTTTTGGATATATAGGGTTGAGTCACTGTCTCTTTTCTATTAACCAATACGATACCACCTACAAGTAAACTGACAAATAGGAAAGATATAGCAAGAATTTTTTTCATCTTTCGTTACACTCCATCTGGTTGATGTTTCTTTTGCATTTGATGGCATTAAAATCTCTTAAGTTGAGGGCGATGTATAGTTCCCCTATTATGTAATGCCAACCCATTCCTCTCCTATTATATCGAATTAATCCATCATTAAATGAAACAACAGAATAAATATTGAATGTCCCATAGCAACCATCTCTGGTCATTTCACTTCCTCAACTCACTATATTGCTTATGAATTCTGTTTTCTGGTTTTTTGTCCACTGTATACAACACAATAAGGAATAACCATTCCAAAGGCTTCATGATAAGATAGATAATGTCTGCAGACCATTTTGAATTGATATGCCTGCTGATTGGGTAGCCATACCTGTCATAAAAATTACGGATGGCTTTATGGAAGTTTGGAACATATTGTTCAAGAATGTTCTCAAATGCATTAGCAATTAGTAGCTGGCGGTTCACAGGGATTCTTTCTCCACTTCTGATGCCTGCCCTAACTGGCTTGACCAATTTTTTATGTCCTCTAGCAGAGACCGTACACAAATAATGCCCGTCACCCGCCACTATCTCTGGTTTTGGCGCAGGGATATTCGAATAGTTGAAAGAACTTGTTTCAAGGAACACACGAATAAAGCTATCTGGTCGTTGCCCAAACAGAACCAAAATTAGTTGGATGATAATCAGAACTGGAAACAAGCTTATAGCCCATAGTTTTGACATCTGTTGATAGTTATTACATACCCGGAAGAGAAATAGCATACATTTATTGTTGTACTCAATCTCTTTTTCATGCTGACTAGCAAGAAAATGGTTCAGAGAATCTTTCAAGCTTGCGATATATAAAACAAACAACGATAGACAGCTAGTTTGCAGAAGAAAAACCGAATATTCTTCACCATCATTTGAGAAGGCTGTATGAGTGAGATAGGCAACCGCAAATATGATATTCAGTATCATTAATGTACTGCATACCACATAAATAAGCGGAGGAAGATCCCCATAATTAAGGCTTACGATCCAAAAGCTAATCATCCCCAATGTTATTAAGACAATTACTGAAACTATATATTCATTTGCAAGAGAAGCATATCCATTATTCTTAGCACCAGTCCTTTCAAAAATATGCAATTGCTCACCAGCACCCGCTGCCACTCCATTTAGAAAAAAGCCAAGCATGAATAAACAATAAATAACCATGGAGGCAAAAACATCTATTGATTTGATTTTGACTGATTTCTCCTTCGTAAAATTCCGAGACATCCTAAAAAAGGCATACCTAGGAATTGAAATAAATAAGAGCACCTTTATAAAAACAAGCAACTCTCTCCCTCCTCTAATCCATCCAAACACTTTGTTAGTATTTTAACAGTTTACCTTTTGCAAAAAAACTATCATCTTATTTCTCGCTATTAATAATCCTAAGAACGAGCAAAAATATGAGAATAAATGTTTAATGATAAATAAAACGGACAAAATCCCTTCGCCCCGACCGCTTCTATGCATGGCCAGATGCTCTCGACCACCTCTAAAAAGAAAGAGATCTTTATCTTTTATCCAACTGGCTCATTATTTTCTATCAACATTTGAATTTGACAGCTATAAGATTCTGTATTAAAGAAATCGTTAAATAACTCCACTTCAATGAAACCTTTAACTTTTAAATTATTTTCTTTTACATATTTAATGATTTTATTTCGACGTTCCTCTTCATTCTCTTTACTATAAGATAACGTTACATACTTTCCCTTTGGTAATATTTTTATATTTTGTTCAGCTTCTATATTAGAATCCCCTTGAAATCTACTAAAAACATATTTTGGTTCTGCATCCCCCTCTGAATTAAAGTTATATATGATTCCTCTTTCCATTGACATTTTCCCCTCTTTATCTTGAATGATTTTCTCTAAGTCTGAATAGTAAAGTAGCTCTTGTAAACTTCCCACTTCTTTACATGGTGCTACAATTACATAGCGCGGTTCAAAGAACTGAATAGATATCTCATCACTATTTAATATATCCTTAGAAGTCTCTACCTTCATATTTAAGCTATCAATGGTTTTGATTACTTCTTGCATTTTCTTTATGTTTTCTTCTGCTTCATATCTTTTTAATTGTAAAAATTGTAGTAATTGATCAGTATCACAGTCCTTAAAAATCTCTTGAAGCTCTACTATACTCGTTCTTAACTCTCTACAGCTTTTTATAATATCTATATGAATAAATTGATCTATAGAATAATACCTATAACCTGTTGTTTCATCAATATATCTTGGAATAAGAATCCCCATTTTGTGATAATATCGTAACGCTTTTATTGTGATGTCCTTTATTTTCGCAACTTCCCCAATAGAAAATAAGTTTTTCACCCTAATCACTTCCTTTATATTTTTCTTATATTATCATTGACTCTCCTCTTAAGGGAGACCTTATGATCATAATAAGATATTTGCAATAAAATACAAAATTCACTTATATACAAGGGAGTTTCGAAACATGAATACAGTAACATACAGAAGTCTAGTTAAAGAAGATTATGAATCTGTCAAAGCTTTGATTGGTGAAGCATTTGGCTTCAATGAAATGATTGAGGATAAAAAATTTTTAGATTCCATATTAAACATCTATCTACAGAGTTGTATTTTAGGGAGCTCATTTAGCAAAGTAGCAGAAAAAGACAATAAAATTATTGGTGTTATTTTGGGGGATTCAAAAAAAGACAAAAAACGTTTAAAGAAAGCTCATAATACTTTAAGTTTTGCCTACACCATGCTGAAAGTATTCATGACTAATAAAGAGAATAAAAAATTCATAAAAGAATCCTCAAAGGTTGAAGACACATATAAAGAACTTATAGAAGGAAAGGAAGATGATTTTCAAGGTTGTATACAGTTATTTATTGTATCAGGGGAATCTAGAGGTCTTGGGGTTGGAAAGGCTCTAATGAATCATTTGTCTAATTATATGAAAAGTACGAATGTGAAATCTTTATATCTATATACAGATAATAAATGTAACTATGGATTTTATGATAATCAAAACTTTGAACGTATAAATGAAAAAGAAATTTATTTTGATTCAATGAAAACAAAACTTAATGTATTTTTATACTGTTATGATTTTTAACTGTTGGTAAAAACCGTATCACTTATTCGGGGTACGGTTTACCATAACTCATTTAAATGAAATTTCCTCTGAAACAAATTGCTTTTTTACAATTCCAGCCTATTTCATTCATTTCCTGTTAGAAATTCGTCTATACCGACCTACATTAAATTCATATTATATATGACAAACAATATTTGATGATTTAAAAAGGAGGCAGTGAATTGTCTTTTAAAAAATTTGTCGATGCATTACCAATTCCTCCTGTCTTAAAAGCAGAAGGTAACCATGATGGAGTACCATTCTATGAAGTAACAATGAAGCAAGTCAAACAAAAATTACATCGGGATTTGCCGCCAACTACTGTCTGGGGCTATAACGGTATGTACCCGGGTCCTACATTCGAAGCAGAAAGAAATCACCCTATTCTTGTAAAATGGAAAAATAAATTGCCCTTTGAACACCTGCTTCCTGTCGACCAAACTGTTCATGGTGCGGAATCATCCATACCTTCTGTTAGGACGGTTGTCCATTTACATGGAGGCCGTGTTCGTCCAGAAAGTGACGGATATCCTGATGCATGGTTCACAAGAGATTTTAAAAATGTTGGGCCGAAATTCGTGACTGAAGTCTACTATTATCCAAACTGTCAACGCCCTACAACACTTTGGTATCATGATCACGCCCTTGGAATTACTCGTTTGAACGTTTATGCAGGTCTTGCGGGCTTCTATCTTCTCAGAGATGAAGAAGAGAAGAAGTTGAATCTTCCGAGTGGAAACTTTGAAATCCCGCTGGTCATCCAAGATCGTTCGTTCTATGCCAATGGTGAACTCTTTTATCCATCCCAACCAGGAAATATGCCGCCTCCAGCCCCACAGCCACCTCCACCAATCGATCCTACATTACCAAATCCGTCAGTGGTCCCTGAATTTTTCGGTAACACAATTTTAGTCAACGGAAAAGTATGGCCTTATCTTGAGGTTGAGCCGCGGAAATACCGGTTCCGCATCCTAAATGGCTCCAATTCTCGTTTTTATCGTATGAAGCTGAGCTCTGGGCAAAATTTTGTCCAAATTGGTACGGATGGAGGACTTTTGGAAAAACCAGTCCTAGTATCCGAAATCATCCTTGCACCTGCGGAACGTGCCGATGTCATTGTCGATTTTTCAAACCATAATGGTCAGAGTATTATTTTAACAAATGACGCACCAACCCCGTTCCCTGACGGCGAAAGTCCTTCTGAAGATCTGAGACAGATTATGCAATTTCGCGTCAAACAAACATACTGCAAACATGACAAAAGTAAAATTCCAGAGAAGTTGAGTTGCTTGGAACAGTTGAATCCCCAGGATGCTGTAATCACACGAAAAAACACTTTACTTGAAGCTATCGATAGTTTTGGACGCCCTATGCCATTATTAAATAACATGGAGTGGAATCAGCCTATTACAGAAACCCCGTATAATGGAACTATAGAGATTTGGGAGCTGTACAATACGACACCAGACACTCACCCGATTCATTTGCACCTTGTCAATTTTCAAATTTTGAATCGTGCTGTATTTACTGGCGATCCAAATGGTTCTGACCTCAAAGTCGGACCGCCCATACCACCCGATCCAAACGAGAGAGGATGGAAAGATACTGTTCGTGCTAATCCCGGAGAAGTGACCCGGATTATCGCACGCTTTGGTCCATTTACAGGAACTTACCCGTGGCACTGTCATATTCTTGAACACGAAGATTACGATATGATGAGACCATACGAGGTGCTAGCTAACCCTAGCTTTAACCCATGCGAACGAGATCCTGAACAATGTAGCGATAACGCCTTTTCTCAATGTTTTGGCTGCTATCAACAACGGAAAAATAAAAAAGAAGAGAAATCATAATTCCATGATTTCTCTTCTCTTTTTCATTCAGTTGATATCTTTATCATAAAACTATTCAAAGTTCCTTATACATCTTGAAATATAGAGCTTGTTCAAAAAACGTATTTTTGAACAAGCTCTTTCTAATTAAGCAAATACTCGCTTAACCTCTTTTGCAATTTCATTTATTAAATCTTCCGCTTGCGGATACAAACCAATTTTATCCATAAATGCATGGTCTGTACCGTTGTACTGAATAAGCTTCGTAGGTACGCCGCTTCGTGCAAGTTTTGCTGCGTAAGCTTCGCACTCTACTTTTAAATAATCAAATTCAGCAGTTGCAATTAGTGTCTGCGGCATATTACTTAATTGATCTGAAAGGAGCGGAGAAACGTGAGGATCAGTAATTTCCGCTTTACTTTGCAAGTAAAGCCTGAAAAATAACTCACCGCTTTCAGCCAACCCTTTAATCATTGGAATGATGAGCTCAGAATAGTTACGAATCTCATATTGGTCGAGGCTCCAGTTGAAATCTTCAGTTTGGACGCCGGCCATATTCACTGTTGGGTAAATAAGCGCTTGTAGCTTAATCATCTCTGTTCCCTTTTCAATATCCATGAGCGCGCACACCGTAGCTAAATTCCCACCCGCACTGTCTTCCAGATACGGCAATTTGCTGTGGGTTCACACGAATTTCTTCAGCGTGCTCATACACCCATGTTACGGATTCGAAACAATCTGTCAGTCCTGCTGGATATGGATGTTCAGGCGCTAAACGGTAATCAACGGAAATCACAACAGCGCCTGCTTTTTCTGCCAATGCTTTACACGGATTTCCCACGACATCCACACTGCCGCCTATGAAACCTCCACCGTACCGCGCAGCACAAAAATAATCTCTACGCTGTTATGCCAATGACTCGGTACATAATTGACACTGTTCAATGAAACATCAAAAGGCAGACTATCATTCGTCTCAACCAACTCGTATACAGCATTTCGCATGAAGCTTTCCTCCTTTTAGAACGGTACTCTTATCTGTTTTTTGGAATGGAATTTTCTTTTCCATTAGGCTCTGATTTGTAGTATAATCCCTTAAAATCACAATAATGATAGATTTATTGGGTATATCCGTTTTTTTAGTATTATACCAGTTTCACGTGCAAGTGATTCTAAAATTGAAAGTGAAAATGTACTCTTTAATTCCTAACCTAATAGCTGTAATTCTTCTGTAAGACTCATTGAGGACATAAAAACAGCCACCCTTTCATGGATACTCCATGAAAGGGTGGCTGTTTTCCTTGAAATTTATACACAATCTTAACTTGCTAGCTATAGCGTCACCCGCTTCTTTTTCAACCCATCTCTGCATCACACCACGTAAATACTACATCTAGAAGCCGATTACCAATACACACGTGTCTGTTCCACTTACCGAAAAGCTGAAACAAGCTGTTGTTTACATGCAAGAATGCCTTTCGGTATCCATCCAACCATCCCATCTTTTTTGACTAAGCTATAACCCGTACAGCTATCATCAACTACAGAAACAATATCCCCTTTTTTTACGCTTAATTGCGCACAAGGCACGTCTGTTTTAGCAGTGAAAAGCCCTCTTTGATTTTGTTTGAGATATTCATTCTTAACATGTAGGAATCGATTTGTTTCTAATTGTCTACATAAAGTGAAATTTTCGTTTCTTTCAACTGGAAAGATATCATATAGAGGATAATGAATAGAACCAATCATTGTAGATTCTGCGTTAAAATCTTCTAACACCACGTAATTTGGAAAATGATCAAGGTATGTATACGAAAACATATCTTTAGCAGGTGATCGATGAATGATAAACGCATTTAATTGTCCCGTTGGTTTGATTACATTCCCACCATCGATTGCAATGATTTTTTTGTCTTGATCAATAATTGGATTATGAACAGATACATCTGAGGAATAATTCACAACGGGCCAATGTCCGACGATCACATATTTATTCGTTTGGTGCGATTTATCTAAAAATGCTGGAAGTGTTATTGCAGTATCTCGAGCCGTATCTTTCCAATTATCGATATCTTCTAACCCACCATGTACAAAAATATAATCTTCTGCTTCGATCGCTGTCGGTAACTCTGTAAGCCACTTTATTTCTTTTGAAAAATGAGTAATTAATATTTCTTTTACTTCTTGAATATGTGTTTCTTCGTTAACAGCATAACCTAAATACGCAAGCCATTCATTTAATATAGAATGTTTTCTCGTACATAAATAATGGATTAACTTAGGATTCTCATGTAGTAGCTCTTCAACTAACGTATCACAATTCCCTTCTATAATATGAACATTAGGATGATGAGCCGAAAGTTTCATCAAGTAGCTGACAACACCTTTACTGTTACTACCTTTTTCACACAAATCACCATTTATAATTAAATAATCTTTTTCACTATAATTTACCTTTTCTAGTAACCCTTTCAAAAGCTCTAATTCTCCGTGAATATCAGAAATAACAATTACTCTTGCATAGTTTGGAATTGATAATCCTTTTATTTTGTCCAATGGGGATGCTCCTTTTTCATACGATAGATTCATTGCGCTGTAGAAATCTTTCGACAAAATTCCACTAACCCCCTTTTGGTAACTCGCTAACTTTTAGAAGAACGTGTTGCTTTATGTATGATTGACAATTTGAAATAAAGTCAAAATGTTCTAACATTTATTTAGAAGCTGTCCCAAAAGTCCGTTTTTAACGACCTTTTAAGACAACTTCTTTTTTAATTCAGCATGGAAAACATAATCTTCTCTAGTTCAGCCTTATTTAAAACATCATCAATAATTACAACTTGGTAGGCACTGTCTTTTCCTTTTGCAGGAACAATCATCTTCATGCCCTTTACATTGCTTCCCGTCATTTTAGCAAGCGTGAATTTTGCTCCTTCTCGTTCATAATTTTCGATCTTATCGTTATCATTAATCCAAAAGTAAAATGGATCCCTTCCTTTTTCTAAAACGGCGGATTGATAAATTGTATAGCCAAACTCCCCGGCTCTATATTCTGAGTTAATGATAGGATTCAGCTTTTTTGTTGTAATTACTGTTTCAACTTTTTCCCTCTTTAGTTCATAACCTTTCGCTACATAAGTTGGTTTCTTGATTGGAAAATCAAATGAAGTAAATGTGAAATGCGAATAAATTTTTCCCCATAATGGTTCAATAGCTTTGCTATTCTCCTCTAATTTTTTTTGATCGTCTGGTTCTAAATTTTCATGTGTCCCTACTGATCTTATCTTCTTGTCTATGATATACTCCTCTGGTTGCAATTTGATTAATTGGTCAAATTCTTCTTTTGTTAACAGATTCCGTGCCACTTCCATTTCTTCAAGTATATATTCATATCGACCCTCTGAAACATGAAATTCTGCAAATGCCTGTTCTTTTGTACCAATCATCTTTTCTACAATTTGCTGAATAGGAACTTTAGTTTGTGTTTTTGCTTCTTTGATATTATTTTTCACTTCCGTTTGTTCTTTCTGCGGGTTAGCTGGCACATCTGCACGTGCATTTAATAAAGATACAGATGATACAGCAATAATAGCAACAACTCCAAGTGCAGACCAACGATATGATTTCTTTTGAAATTTTTTAATCATACGAATTCTCCTTTTCAACGTTCTTTTATTTCGACTTAAATTCGCTAAACTAGGCACTTGATAATAACTTGAGTAATGTTCTAGAAGAGTAATAATTGTATGACCATATGCAATTTGTTCCTCGGAATCTATAAATGTCAGAGCGAATGCATCACATGCCATTTCTTGATCTTCCCGCATGCACGAGTAGGCATACCAAAGAATCGGGTTAAACCAATTTAGAATGAGTAAGCCATGCATTAGCCAATTTACCCCAACATCTCTTCGTTTAATATGAGCCAATTCATGATGAAAAATATATCGTAGTTGCTGCTCATCTAGTATTTTCATATGTACACTTGACAATAACACCCTAGGGCGAAAAAAACCGAACACTGTTGGACTTGAAATTTTCCCAGCTGAAAGTAGTGGAATATTCTGCTGAAGGGACATCGATTTTTTACAATTGTCAAAGATTGTGACAATCCGTTCATCTGTAATAACAGGCTGGTTCTTTATATAGAGACGTAAACGCCTATTCATGATCATAGTTGCAAGCCCTAAAACGATAACCCCAGCTAGCCATATGTATAAAAGGATTGTATAAAATGAAAATGTCACATCACTTTTATTTTCATTACGATGCGTTTGTTGCTTATTTTCCTCAGCTACTTGTGTGTAACTAGGTGCATAAGTATTTTCGTTTGTGACCATCTTTGTATCATCTATAGCTGCCTTCTCTTGCACAGGTTCTTTTTGATGAAAGATAACCGAAGTGTCATTACTGTATGAAAGGATAGAGTAAATACTGTAGGAGCTGTCTGGCGACCATGGTAATAGAAGTCTTACAATTAATATCATCCATAACAAATACTTCCACCTTGGTGTTAACTTGTTTCTAAATAAGATTTTGATACATAAAATGAGACCAACTACTATACTTGCCATAATGGATGTTTCTATCACCCAATCAAAAAAGTGGGGTAGATAGATGTTTACAAACATATCTATCATCATGATCTACCCTTCCTCTGATTTTCTTCTGTTTTCTCATCCAAAATACGTTTCAGTTCATTAATATCTTCTGAAGATAGTTTTTCTTCTTTTAAGAAATTCACAAGTAGAGGTTTAAGTGCCACACCATAGAAACGTTTGAGGAAAGATTTTGTTTCTACTTGTAGATAGTTATCTTGTGACACTAACGGATAATACGCATACATACGTCCTTTTTCTTGATGATAAGAAAGGGCTTCTTTTTGAACTAATCGATTTATCAGCGTTCGAATGGTTTTTGGCTTCCAATCCATTGTTTTCTCTAACTCTTCGATTACTTCATTCGCCGTTTGAGGAGATTTGGACCAAAGAACTTTCATCACTTCTAATTCAGCTTCCGATATTTTAGGTAATTCTTTCATTGTTTACAATTCCACCCCTTATATTACATTTGTAATCTATAAGTAGATATTACAAATGTAATCTCTGGTTGTCAACCATATTTTGGATTTCTAACTACATTCTGGACACTACATAACTATCAATCTAAGAAGATAAAAGGGTATAAAAAAATGGCTTCGATGCAATATCGAAACCACCTTTTAAGTATCTTTTTATAAAACTGTCCAGTTTATAGGGATAGTTCATTCATTTATATACGCACAGCCGTACCACTTACAGCAACCATTAACATGCCGTCACGAACAACCTCGTAGTCTACATCAATGCCAACAATTGCATTTGCTCCTTTTTGCTTCGCAAGTTGTTTCATTTCTTCCATTGCAATATCACGAGCTTCTTTTAATTTACTTTCATATGCACCAGCACGGCCACCTACAACATCACGAACGGAAGCGAATAAATCACGAACAATATTTGCACCCATAATTGCTTCACCATTTACAATATCCACATACTCAATAATTTCTTTTCCTTGAATTCCAGAAGTTGTTGTTACAATCATTACTGACACTCTCCTATCATTTATTGGCGTTTCTTATACCTTTATTATTACATTAAAAAAATAAATGAACTATCTAATAATCTTACAGAAAGATGACATCTTTGTAAGATTTATAAAAAAAACAGAATCACTTTATGGACTCTGTTCTAATCGTTTCGCTTATTTTTTTCTATTAAACGCTCGCTCTATTTTTTCTAATCTCAATTGTACGTAAGCTATATAGAAGCACCCCTAGCCCTAGAATTTTTTCATTCTTAGACGCATTGGAACCTAATGTAATAGTAGGCACATTTAGTCCCATAAACCTTTCACTCCATTCTATAGGCATATACCCTTGCTTACCGATTGCTAATGTACGTCCATCTGTTGTACGAAGAGTACTTTGAATAAAATCAAACTCTACTTCTACATCGGACAATTTTGTTACTTTATCAGTCATTAAAGAACCACGTATCGCCGCAAATCCTTGTATCATCTTCTCTTTAAACATACCAATTTGGTTATAATTCGAATCATAGATTACCCAATCATACCCGTCAGCTTCAGTATGAAAATATGCAAGAATTTCCCCGCTACTCGCTTCTAATCCATAAACATCTTTATTACTTAAAAAAGGTATCACTGAAAAAAGAATGTTAGATGAAATGATCTTTGTTCCAGCAACATATCCCCCATCAGGATGATATAAACCAAATTGTTTATTCTGTTTAGGCAATTCTAATACAACAAACGTATCGACATCCCAAAACGTTACATTACTTTTCACCGCATTCTTTTGTATCAAATTCCCTTTTCGTAACTGCCAAAATCCAATTCCGAAAAAAACAGAAGAAACGATTACAATAAAAATAACTTCTCCCCAATTCACCATTCCCCAAGTTCCATATACACACCATAGTGCAAATAGAAAAATACAGGTTCCAATAAAAAGTTTAAACTTCCCTTTTCGCTTATAATAATCAAATAATTCCATATCTACGTCTCTACCCCTTATTTGTATTTCCCAACTATTAATGTATCAAAAACAAATTAGATCCTCTAGAAAAAAATAGATTCGTTGCGATATTGAAACCATCTTCTAAGTATATAATTTTAAGGCTCTTTCTATAAAACTGCCACTCGCAGTGAAATAGCTCATTCATTTCATTCCCGTACCTTCAGTACCATCAGAACAAATCAAAAAACAAAGTTAAACGGATGCATAAGTTGTTTGAAATAAAACAAGGTAATATCCAGTAGCTTTATTACAAAACTCTACTGATACATGTTCTATCTACATTGCTTTATCGTCAAAATCATGCCCTAAAAGCGTCACAACATATGAAGAAATGAGTACATCTCCACCGAAAATAAGTGCTTTTTTGGTAATCTCATAGCCTACACTTTCGTAAACTTTTCGTCTAATCCAAAAAGGCGAGTTCCCCCACCCAGTCCAATTGATAAAATATCAGGCATCCTAAATTTAGTATTTACACCCAATGTTTACGGCTAAAGAAGACTGTCTTGGAAATCCTCTTGTTCATACACCAAGGTCACTCGCTTTCCCTCCAGCATCAAGTACAATGACCTTCTTTAATCCCGATAAATGGTTTGAACCGCTTGATTTCGAAGGTCATAACAGAAGTCCTTCCCATCATCCTCTTCTTCATGTAACGCAAGCCACTGAAATTCGTAATCTTGATTAATGAAGATGTGGTCCGCAATATCGTTCATCTTCATTTTGAGTGACAAATACACCTAGTGCAAATTATAATGAATTTTTGAAAGCGTATTAATTTACGCGAAAAAGTAAGCTACAATAGAAAAAGAAAATAAACTACTATAAAACGAGAAGAAATAGAATTTATCGTCACGAATTTGAAAAACTATAGGGGTATAAGAAAATGAACAATAAACTTCATGAACTCAATAAACAAAAAAAACCACTATTCGTCATTGTGTATGACCAATTGTATAAATTAATTACGGATGGAACCTTTCCTCTAGGCAGCCAACTTCCAACAGAACCCGAATTGGCCAAAATATTTGGTGTGAGCAGAATGACATTAAGACATGCTTTGGCACTTTTACAAGAAGATGGATTGGTTAAAAATATTCATGGAAAAGGAAATTTCATTACAAGATTTCATCATAATGAAAGTAGCGATGGCTTAGAGAAGCTGGGGAATCCTTTATATAAATGCTATACGGAAAAAATAGATGATATCGAACTTAATTTCCGAATTGACCTAGTAACGGACTATGCAATGCAAGTATTAAATCAACAAATGACTGCAGTGGTTGCGTTGGAACGCTGGTATAAAAATCACGATAAGATAGTAGCTTTTGCTTTTACTATGATGCCAATAGAAGCCGTTTCCAAATTGAACCTTGACTTACATAACGAGAAGCAAGTATTGGAAATGTTGGAGGAGAAAGTATATGAACTGGCTAACTCCTCTACCATTGAAATTAAACGTTCTAATTCCGCCAATACTCCGTCATTAAAATACCAAATTTTCCACGGGGAGGAATTTGATTTAATTTTAGAAAGTGTATATATCAGCGACAAATACCCTGTGGTTTATAATAAATACTATATACCAATAGAATTTAGTCAAATTAGGATTAAAACATCTAAATAACCGAATGAACAATCCATTATCTCTTAGAAATTTCCATTTGTGGAGAGCTATTGGCTTCTTTTAACTTCTCCAAATGCGGTATGAAACAACGTGTATTTGTCGGAATTTAGTGAAGAGAGTATCCTACAATACACTGATTTTCTGTTCCTACTTGCACATTATATCCAGCTTTCAGTTGACTGTTTTTCATGGGGTCTTCTTTCATTCTCATAAACGTGGCATCTGGATCTGTCTTCGAGAAGCTATTACGATCACCGAAAGTCTCTTGATGTGACTCATATTTTTGTAGTCGTGATAAATAGTCTTCTTTCAGTTTCTTATGTATTTTTCGTTTCTCTTGATACACTTTCTTTTTCTCTTTTTTTGCTCCCTTATCTTGTTCCTGTTCTACTTCCGTTTTCACTTGTTCCACCATGTCATGGATCACTCTTACCACATAATCTTCTGGGATTAAATTGCTATAGTCCATTGGTAGAATTAACCGACCCATGTTATTAATGAATGAAAATAGCTGAATGGTTACTCATAAAGTGAAACTTTAATCAGTGGGGGCTTTCTTCATCCCCCACTGATTATTAGTTGAGCCAATCGGGCTTTTACGGGCAGTTGATCTCCCATCTAACTGCTTTGCTTTCACCGAATTTTGAGGTGGGAGTATTACTGCACGTTAATGCGGGATAAAAAAATCGTCTCCTATTTCTTGTTTGTGTGGTTACTTACAATTATAATGGGGGCGATTTTTTTGTAACAAAAAAGACAAATTCCAAAAGAAAGATGGGTTGTGAGCAAAGGAAAGGTATGATATCCTTTTCATTGTTCAGATGCATACAAGTTTTTAGACAACTATACAATATTGTATATCCCAAAGAGTCGTCATGAAAGCGCAATCAAAAAGTAAGATGTTTTTGGTTGTTCATGAAAATGCTTCCTTGTAAGCATCATAAGAAGGAAAGGCATGATATCCTTTTCAATATTCAAGTGCATACAAGTTTTTAAATAACCAAACAATATTATATAGTTCAAGGAGTTATTATGCATCATCATGAAAGCGTAATCAAAAGATAAGATGTTTTTGGTTGTTCATGAAAACGTTTCCTTTTTAAACACTATAAGAAGGAACGAACAAAAATCGGTACAACTGTGCACAAGAAAGCCTCGCATATGAAACAAAAGGTGTAGAAATTACCGAAACCATCCTTTACAAAAGGATCAATTGGTAGTTAAAGGCCAGACAATCATGACTCAGGAAGACAATTCCCTGAATAACAAGAAAAGAGGAATATAGCTATGTCTACAATTAATGAAGATGTGAGCATGAAGAAAACTCAGAAATATAGTGCTAAGAAAGCAGTACCTGTTACCTTACTGTTATTTCTATTATGTTTAGTAATTGACAATTCGTTTAAGATTATTTCTGTTGATATGGCAAAAGATTTTCACATTTCAGCGACAACAGTTAGCTGGCAAGCAACATTAGCTGGTCTTGTGATTGGAATTGGAGCAGTCGTTTACGCAGCTTTAGCGGATTCTATTAGTTTTAGAAAACTTTTTAGCGCTGGGATTATTTTAATCTGTGTCGGTTCCGTCATGGGATATATTTTTCAACATTCGTTTTTACTAGTTGTTATTTCACGTATTATCCAAACTGCTGGTTTAGCATCAGCTGAAACATTATATGTAATATTTGTCACAAAGCATTTACCTGCAGATGAACAAAAGAAATTTTTAGGATTAAGTACAAGTAGTTTTGCTCTTTCACAGCTTATCGGTGCATTAACTGGAGGTTATGTTTCAACATATTTCCATTGGACAACTCTATTTTTAATTTCTTTAGTAACACTTTTCACTCTTCCTTTTATTTTAAAATACATTCCTAAGGAAGAGGCGAAAAACAGTCATGTAGATGTATTAGGATTATTCCTAGTGGGAGCCATTTCAGCATCTCTACTACTATATATTACAGATTTCAATTGGCTTTACCTAGTCTTGTTTATTGTTGCAATTGCCTTGTTCCTTACTTATATTAGTAAGAATTCAAAAGCTTTTATCGGAATCTCATTCTTCCAAAATAAGCAGTTTATCTCATTGCTTGGCGTTGCATTTATCATTTACTCTGTACAGCTAGCATATATTTTCCTATTCCCATTCTTGCTTGAAAAGATTTACGGTTTGCAGCTAGATGCAATTTCACTATTATTAATTCCAGGATATATCGCAGCAACTATCGTTGGAGCTCTTTCAGGAAAAGTTGCAAAGGTTATGGGAAGCAAGCAATGTATTACGCTCGCTATGTGCAGCATTATAATCAGCTTACTATTAGGCGGATTCTTTATCAAAACTTCTGTTGTTGTATTCGTAATCTCTATGGTTCTATTCTCTAGTTCATTTGCATTCATGTATGCACCATTACTTGACTCTTGCATTTGTACAATTGATAAAGAAAAAACAGGAACAGCAATCGGATTTTATAACTTAACACTAAATGTCGCAATGTCAATCGGAATTGCCTACACAGCAGCGATGATGGACCATTCCGCAATGAAAAAAAGTTTCTTCGGAATGACAAACAATGTGGATGCTTCCATGTTTAGTAACATCCTATTCATTCTCGTACTCGTTACCCTTTTCAGTTTATCTCTGTACTGGGTATTAGTAGGACGAAAAGCGACAAAATAGATTTATAAAGGTTCTGTTGCAAAGTTACCCAAAACATAGAGAATCTAGGGTTGCATCGTTAAATGGTTATGCAACCCTTAATAATTCCTGTAATTCGTTATACACCGAAAAGGCGGAGTCTATTTAAAGACTTCGCCTTTGTTTGTATAGGGCATGAAATCCCAATAACACCCGCTCCAATAACTGTAACAGGACTAAACATTTGCAAATTCTCAGTATACGAAAAAGAGAGAATCAATTTGATTCTCTCTTTTTACCCGTAAAGTTACTATTCAGGAATGAAAATAAGGATGTTATAAAGAGTGTGTACGATGGAGGAGATGTAACATTTTTGTTAACTAGACTTATATAGCTTTCGTTTCTTTACACTTACGTACTTATGTAAGTATGGTGCTGGTTTTAATTTCTTTTTCACTTTTATGCGACTACTATCCGAATGATAGACCATCCACAGTTTTACATCTAATAAAGAAAGAATTATGTTTGTTTCAAGTGACATTTTGATTACCTCCTTCTTTCTTGTAGTTTTTTATATCATATCTCTTGAATCTGGAGCTGATATGATATAAATATAGTTTTCCTGTGAAGTTTTTATATTGTTTCTATGTATTCTAATACGTCTCCACATAAACTCCAGATAAGCAGGTTATAATGGCTACAAGAGGTGATATAAGGATGAACTATCATATTCTTGTGGTAGAGGATGATCAAGAAATTCAGGAATTAATCAAACAATTTTTAATGACTCAGCAGTATGCTGTTACAGTTGCATCAGATGGATTAGAGGGCATGAAACAATTTAATAAACAATCCTTTGATTTAATTCTACTAGATGTGATGATGCCAAACCTTAATGGATTTGAAGTTGCCAAAATGATTCGAAGTCAGTCAAATATACCCATTATTATGCTAACCGCGTTAGAAGAAGAACAAGATCAAATGAAGGGATTTGATCTTGGCATCGATGATTATATTACGAAACCTTTTTCTTTTCATGTTTTGATTAGACGAGTCGAAGCAGTGCTGCGGAGAAGCTATGATCAAAGTACGGAGAATCATTTATTTTTTAAAGAAATACATGTTGATTGCGATGCATATAAAGTATATGTAAATGAGGTTGAAATCCCCTTAACGGCAAAAGAATTCGAAATTCTGCAACTACTACTTCAAAATAAGAAAAAAGTAATCACAAGAGAAAGCATCGTAGAAAAGGTTTGGGGATACGAGTATCACGGAGAAACTCGTATGATCGATACACACATTAAAAACATACGAAAAAAATTAGATATTTCCTACATTAAAACAGTAAAGGGCATTGGTTACAAAATCGATGAATAGGATTGTGAAAATCATGAAGACGAAGAGAATTACCTATAAACTCTTTATGACTACATCCCTCATTTTGTTAGCCTTTGCAGTCCTGATTTATTTAACTTTATACTTCTTTCTCCCTACATTTTATGAGCAATACAAAACAGATCAGCTTCAAACAGGAATAGAAGAAATAATTGATAAATCTAAAGATCTTACGTTTCAAAATGCTATACCACTTTTTGATGAATACGCACAAAAAAATAACGCAATGATTTCCCTTCAAAATAAGGAAGGCGTAGTTATGTATTCTCCTTCTTTTAGTTTTATTCAAAGAGGTACCCAAGCACATGTGATTGCCAAAGCAACACCATTAGGGAGTTCAGATTACCTTCGTAATTCATATGATGTTACTGTGCCGATTCAATTCCAAGATATTACCTTAACACTTGTGGTGTTCGCAACATTTCAACCTATTGATGAAGCTACGCAAGTCTTAGTACGTTTTCTTCCCTATATCAGTATCATTGTACTTGTGATTGGTATAGGAAGTGCTTATTTCTATTCGAGGTTTATTACAAAACCACTCATTTATATTAATGAGGGTGCACAAAAGATGGCAAACTTAGATTTCTCCGAAAAAATTGAGGTTCGTTCCACGGATGAATTAGGAGAATTATCCAATAGCTTGAACGATATGTCTATTAATTTACAACAAGCTATGTTCAATTTACAAAAAGCGAATCAGCAATTAAAGAGCGATATTGAAAAAGAAAGAGAAATAGAAGCAAAACGCAGAGAATTTTTTGCAATTGTATCACATGAATTAAAAACTCCTCTCACTGTTATGAAAGGATACCTAGAAGGGATGATCTATAATATTGGTCCCTATCAAGATCGTGACCAATACTTAAAGAAAAATCACCAAATTATTGAAAGTATGGAACAACTGGTTCGCGAAATTTTAAGCATGTCAAAACTAGAACAACATACCTTTAAACTACAATTAGAAGAAGTAAATCTCTCAGAATTAATGGATACAATCACAAAAGATATCGGATTTTTTGCTTCTCAAAAAGACATTCAAATCATAAAACAAATTGATTCTGACCTTTTTGTTTATACGGATTGTGTTCTGTTAGAAAAAGCCTGTAAAAACATTATTCATAATGCGGTTATGTATTCACCGCATAACGAAAAAGTCTATATACAGTTAACCCAAGATTCTAAACAAAACCACATCCAAATGCAAGTCATCAATACAGGTGTCAAAATTAATGAAGAGAATATACAAGATATCTTCAAACCATTTTATCGAATCGAAAAGTCAAGAAATCGAAATACTGGAGGGAGTGGCTTAGGGTTATATATCGTCAAACAAATTTTTGAAGCACTGGGTATAAGGTATTCTATAAATAATGTAGAAGAGGGTGTACAATTTTTAGTTACCATTCCATTATCTATCAAATAAACAAAAAAGAATCTTAATCTTATTTCGGGGTCTCACCACATCGCTATCAAGATAAGATTAAAAAAGGTCAGTTTCAAAAGAAACTTTTTTCTTTTTCTAAAAAACCAGTGTAGATCATTAGAAATTCTGCATATCAAAAAACAAACGGGTTTCATTCTTTTATTAAGCTGCTTGATTGTGAGACATGGTACAATTTTAATTGACACCTAATATCAAAGACTGTTTTCTTCTCGTATCGATGCGATTTTCGTTCGTTTCACTGTAGGAGTTTAAACAGACGAAGAAGAATCTTTGATAATTCTTGGGTGTCTTTTGGTATGGATCGAAACAGAAAAATTCTCTGAAAAATATACTGAACGAATTAATGCTATCATCTATATAAAACAGTTATTGGAACATAATATGGAAACTGGTTCTTTACTGCATGATAATTTACATTGGAGTACTTTTTATTACTATAAGCAAGGACAAGATGCTTTTACACCAATAGTGAATGCCCCTCCTTAACACTCTTACAAGTCGTTTGAAGAAGGGGCTTCCTGTTTAGCAGTCTTACATACTCCCCACAGGCGTCGTTTATACTGTTTGGACACAACCTTGTCCTACAGTTTCAATCTTTGGTCGTCCTCATAAGTAATTGTTCTAACCCTTTTTGCAAAATATTTAGGCCTGCATTATGATCTCTGTCTAATACCGTTCCACACTTTGCACAAATATGTGTTCGAATAGAAAGTAATTCTTTCACACGATTTCCACAACCAGAACAATCTTGCGATGTGTATACTGGGTCTACTTTCACAAGTAAATCTCCAAATTTTTCGCACTTATACAAAAGCATCCATTTAGTTTGTTTCCATTCTTAAGTTGATGATGTAGGCTTAATTTATAAAGTAAGCTACTATTTATGAACCGTCATAATTACTCCGTCCATATTGTTCCCTGAAATTTCATAATGCTGATTTACCGGGACATTAATGGTCGTATTTTTTGATACTTTATAATAAGAAACCGTATACTCTTTCCCCTCAACATTAGTTGAAATCTCCTTTTTCTCCTTCAAGAAATCTAAGTATTCTTCTAAAGTAAATTTATTTTTTTGCATGATTGCACTATGAGGCAAACCGACGTAACGTATATGCCATGGCTCATATTGAATTCCTGTAATATTACTTTTATTTTTCGGATAACGTAAAACAAAACCGTATTTCCATACATTGTCTTCAATCCATTTTCCTTCAGGGGCTTTCTCCATTTTCATTTGAGTAGACCCTACATCAAGTGATAGCCCTAAATTATGTTCACTATACCCTGCTGGTAATGCATAATCAGAACCCATTTTTTCATATAGCTTCCTTTGTTCTTTAAAATCTCGATAGCCGCTACTGATCAAAAAATGATGAATCCCTTCTTTTTCTGCAGCATCTACAATCTTCAAAAACTTTTTCACAATATCCTTTGATAAATGAATATTTCTATCAAGCACTACATACCCTCTTACTAATTCCGTATTTTGAAATACATTTATAATATCAGACCTTATGCTATCTTTCTGAACAGGATAATCTTTATTGACTAATAATAAATCACCTTTATAAATTTGTTCTTTTGTAATCTCTTTCTTTTCAGTATTCGTAGAGTTTACCTTATCACCTTTTTCTACGATTTTAACATCTACTCCATTTTGAAATAATGGTGCTATATAAATACCAACACATACTGTGCACAATATAAAAAGAGAAATAAATATCCACTTTTTCATTCCTAGTTCCTCCTTGACCTAACTTACGTATAGGATAGAAAAAACTATTTAAATAAAAAGTGGGGTAAACTTTAAATTTTTATTAAATTATTAAATGAGATTCCACGCCATCATCTTTCGGTAACCTCACTTCAAATATTGTTCGTATTACATTACTTTCTGCAGAAATCGTCCCATTATGCTGTTCCACAATGTTTTTCGCAATAAATAGCCCCAGCCCTGTACTATCTTGCTGTTGAGTTCTTGCTTTGTCTCCTGTATAAAACATATCAAAAAGATACGGTAACTCTTCCTTTGGAATGCTATCTCCATAATTAATAATTTGTACGACAACTTTTCCATTATCAATATACCCGTTCATATCAACAAATTGTCCATCATATCCGTAGCGAATTGCATTCGTTAAAAGATTTTCAAATACTCTTGCTAATAATTTTCCATCTCCATTAATAGTTAAGTGAGGATTCACATTCATTCTGGCTACTAAATCTTGTTTCTCTAATAACGGATATAATTCTTCATCTAGCTGTATAAGTAATTCACTTATATCAATTGGTCTTTTTTCCAGCTTCAGCATGCCATAGTTCATTCTTGTTATTTCAAATAACTCATCAATCAAGTTCTCGAGTCGTTGAGATTTCGTAAAAGCAATAGTAGAAAAATGTTTAATTTGTTCCCTCGTCAAATTCTCATCTTTAAGAATTAAATCTAAATAACCTAAAACAGATGTTAATGGTGTTCTTAAATCGTGAGCCAGATTAACAATTAACTGATCTTTACTGCTTTCTGCAAAATCTCCTCTTTCTACCGCTTCTTTTAACTTTTCACTCGCTAGGTTAATTTCGTGTGCGATATCCCCGAACTCGTCATTCGATGAAACATAAACCCGGTTTGTAAAATCACCGTTAGCAAGATGATGAATCCCATTAGAGATCTCATTAAAATACTTCAAATATGGTCTAGTAAGAAAGAAGAAAAACAAAATAGCTAAAGGGATAAATATAATTAAAAAGAAATTAATGTCTCCAATTTCTCTTATCGTTGAACGGAATTGAGCTAAAGGATCCTCATAACGAACCACCGTTTTATAGTAGAGCTGCAGCCCTTTGTAGATCATATACGTTACGCTACCAGCTAGTATCATACTTAACGCAAATAGTGCGATCATTTTTGAACGAAAGCTTCTTATCATTTTAGCCATTGAAAGTATAACCTACCCCCCAAACCGTTTTTATCAATTTATTCTTTCTTTTATCTTCTCCAAGTTTTTTTCTTAAGGTACGAATATGTACCATTACTGTATTTCTACCTTCGTAATAGTCTTCTGCCCATACTTGTTGAAAGATATTTTCCACACTGTATACTTTCTTCGGATGACTTGCTAATAAATATAAAATATCAAATTCTTTTGGAGTTAATTCAATTTGTTCTTCATATACACTAACTGTCCGTTGTTCAGGATAAATGACTACTCCACCAATTTCTAAAACTGATTTATTGTCCTCTGCTTTCGGTTGATTTAACATTAAAAATCGGCGTAATTGCGCATTTACACGGGCAACTAATTCAATCGGAGTGAAAGGTTTCGTCATATAATCATCTGCACCTATTACAAGTCCTGTCACCTTATCAAAATCTGATGTTTTTGCACTTAAGAAAATGATGGGCATATGATATTGTGCACGAATTTGACGCGTTACTTCATAACCGTCCATTTTAGGCATCATAATATCTAAAATCACCAAATCAATTGGTTGAGAGTGAATAACACGAATAGCTTCTTTTCCATCAGCTACTTTAATAACATGGTAGCCTTCTTTTTCTAAATGTATCGCAATTAAATCCGCAACTTCTGCCTCATCGTCAGCTATTAAAATTGAAATTCGATTCATTTTACTACACTCCTATATCATTCCGCTTCTATTCCACTGGCACTCTAAAAAATTTGTTCATTATATATTTTCATACACTCGATTTTATACTAGTCCGCTCTGCTTGTACAATAAGGAGATTACAGTCGAGATACGCGTAAAACTAGATCATAGTAATAGGGAATCTGGCTTCCAGTTTAGTTTTTTATATAGTCTCATTATAAATACCCGTCAACTTAAGAGATTTTAATACTCAAAAATACCTAAATAGGTTAGAATGGATGACGTTTTGTTATGAGTCTCTCAATTCAAGATGAGCTACAACTATTTGCCAAAGGATTACAACGATATGTTACGACTGTATTTTTAGAAAAACTTGCAAGAACACTCGAGCTTGTAAAGCGAGAACGAAAGTTCATTTTGCTTCTCTTCTTAAGTTGATGGGCATGTATGGTGACCCCTAATATTCCAATATCTAACTAACAAATAAACTCCCCTATTAATAGGGGAGTTTATTATTTAAGAATTATTAATATCTTTTACTACTAATTGCTTCTTGCTCAAATAAATTACTCGATCCGATTGTTTTGCAACTTCTTGTGAATGTGTAACAACAATTACACATTTATTCTCTTGATGGGCAAGCTTCTGAAACAAATCAATAATCTCTTTTGCGGTTTCTTCATCAAGGTTTCCTGTTGGCTCATCAGCGATAAGTATATCAACATTGCAAGATAGCGCTCGAGCAATTGCTACACGTTGCTGTTGTCCACCACTTAGTTGCAGGACATTTCGCTTCGCCTCTACTTCTGTAAGTCCTACCTTCTCTAATAATTCTAATGCCCTTTCCTTTTTATTTTTCACCTGAACACCTGTAATTTCCATTGCCGTTAGTACATTTTGAAGAGCGGTCATATAGGTAATTAAATTATAGGATTGGAAAATCACGGATACATATTGATTCCGGTATCGATCTAAACCAATCTTTCGAATATCCTTACCCTTATACAGCACATAACCATTTTTAGGTATATCCAAACCACAACCTAGGCTAAGAGCTGTGGTTTTGCCAGATCCAGACGGCCCTAAAATCGTGTAAAAATGCCCTGTTTGAAAAGAAAAATTCACATTATCTAGTATCGTTACTTTTTTTCGGTTACTTTCATAATAATAATTTAAGTTTTTAAATTGTAAAATTGTCTCCATGCCGAGCCTCCTTATTCATCTTTTAAAAGGATTTGTTTTGGATTTAAGCGTAGAATAGATAATGCCGGAAGAATGGTTGCTAATATAGCAATAGTCAGTCCAATTCCCCCCATTTTTCCTAAATCCTCTCCTGTTACACTTACATCAATTTTATCAATTGGATCTTCGCTTTGGTTTTGTAGATTACCACCAGCTCCAACCATCATTACACTACCATTTTGTGAATTGTCTTTTTCTTCGCTTGCTGTAGCAATTTCACTCGAAAGTAAATTATCCCCTACGAATTGAGAAACTTTAGCTCCTGTTGTTAGGGATAATCCAAATGCTAAAATAGCAATACATACTACTTCTACTACGAACTGTGCCATCAGTTTCCATTTTTTCTCTCCAATGGACAATAGAATCCCCATTTCCTTACGACGTGCTTTAATTGATAACATAATGATTAATCCTAAGATAATAGCGCCTGCAATAGATACCATATAGATAATCATTTGAGAAGTAGAAGAGATATTTTCGATAGGACCAATCATTTGTTTGTACAATGAATCATGTGCATCTAACTTAAAATAATTAAAATCAATATCAGATTGTTTTGCTTCTTTTTTAAATGCATCAATGTATTGTGGATCGTTCAAGAAGTACACGACTTGAATGCTACTACTAGTACCTTCATCTGCTTCTAATTTTTTTAAAGTAGAGTGAGGCATATATAGCTTATTAGCTGGATCCATCATAGGAGGTGCATGCTCACCCAGTGGTTGCTCATTCGTTTCGTAAATACCAATAATTTCAACTTCAAGAGTTTTCTTCTTATCCCCTGATTGAATTTTAACCTTATCTCCTACTTTCAAATTGTTTTGTTCCGCTAATCGTTTTTCCATTAAAGTTACATTCTGATCGTTCATCTTTTCTGTAATTGGTTTCCCATCAATGATTTTACTTTTTCCATTTTTAAAACTTTCTTGTAATAAAGTCTTGCGCACTCCTTCTATTATAAGAGAAGAATTCATATCTATTTCTGAACCTGAACCTGATCCTCCTCGTACAGTCGCCACTCCCGCTCTACCTTTTCCTTCTTCTTCTCCTTCTGAAGCCCCTACTAATTTAAATCCATCCGAAATTCCGAAAGTATTGGTTATATAATTATAGTCTTTTACATACTTGGACTTCGCTAATTGATCTGCTTCTTTTGTGTTGAGATGCGGCGGATTAGGCATTTCTCCAGTTCCCCTTGCTTGTTTTCCTAATTTATCAAAATCAAGACCCAAAGTAACATCTGCACCCAGTTTTTTTCTTGCAGCATCAGCAGCTTTTTTTGATGCATTTTGGATTGTGAATCCTGCCAACACTAAATTGGTAACAATCAGAAAGACAGCCATCAAAATTAATGATGTTCCTTTTCGTTTTTTCATACTGAGAATTGCGCGTTTTATAAAATTCATTTTTTCTAACCTCCTTGATAGTTTTTATTCTATATACACTATCTGGAGTTTGTATGGAGTTATTCAGTAGTTTATCTAGAGGGCTAAGGAGTTTATATGGAGTTATTCATGTACATATTTCTAACGGGTTCTGTTGCACAGTTTTGTAACATCAACATAGTTGAAAAAATAACTGATCAAGGTGTTACTGTGCATTTTAAAGAATTATTTGTGGCAGATTCACGTATATCAGTTCATTATAGAATTGAAAAAGCTGATGGAAGTCTAGTACCGTTTGAATTTGATACAACTGGATTAGACCTTAAAAGTGATGGTAAGGCAAATGGACAACAAGAAGAAAATCCTGAATATAATACTAAGGATGGTATGTTCTCACAGTTAGGATTTATTCAAGGTGCAGATGATTTACCATTCAAATTAATGGCAGATGGAAAAGAATTAAAACATGTAGGTATTCGTGATAAAGATAAACCCGAAGGCGTTGTTACATTTGTTGAAGGTCCTGAAGGGAAAGGATCCTTTAAACAACCACTTACGATAAATGTAAATATAAATAAAATCGGAAAAGTAACTGGATCTTGGAAAGGACAAATTCAAATTGATCCTGCAAAATTGAAAAAATAAAACAAATTAAAATGAAAAAAAGAATAGAACAATGTGTATCCAATACGATGCTTATATGTTTCCTTGTTTTCATTACATTTATTTCGTACATTGTTTTCATCCTATCTTTTATTTATTAATTAGGTTCATAAAATCAATATGCGTAATTCTGATAAGAAAATAACGACTAAAAGGCGTACCCGTCTACATTTCAACGGAAATATAGGCTAAATAGCATAAATCTTTTATTCACAAAAACATCCCAATAGAGTAAACCCTATTGGGATGTTTTAATGAAATAGATTTAACGGTATTTCACAGTATGCCATATGACTTGTTTCAAAATAGGTATCTTTCTTATTTTCCTTCTATTCACCTACACAATTGAGACTTTCCAGTATCCCGAAATACCATTATCTTAAACTACGAGAAAGCTCCGTAAAAATAACCCCTAGCGCATAGGCACCAGCATCAGGATAACCTAAGCTTCTTTCACCAACCGTACCAGCGCGGCCCATTCGAGCGACGATTTCTTTTGTATATTCTGCTCCTTTAACGGCAGCCGCTGCCCCTTTTTCAAAAGCAGTCTTAAAGTCTGTACCAGCTGCAGCGCTTTCTGACCAAGCATTTGCACAAGGTACAAGCGCATCTACAAGCGTCTTATCGCCTACTTCTGCTCCTCTTCCGAAAGAGCGCTCACCGATAGACTGTATACCATGAAGTGCAGCTTGCAACATTTCAGCAAACTCTCCAACTGTTAATTCCATTTTCCCTTCCATAGCCTTACCTGCAGCTCGGAAAGCTCCGCCCCAAATTGGACCAGAAGCTCCTCCGCAATGTTCCATAATCACCATAGAACACGCATCAAGGAAAGTTCCAATATTTAAATGCTCTTGATCTAAAATCGAGCTCCATTCACGCTTTAATTGTTTAAATCCTTTCGCGACACTCATTCCGAAATCACCATCACCTGCATGCGTATCCAGTTCGCAGAATGGTACTTCGTTCTTAATAATAACTTCGCTCATTTTATCTATAAGATAAATCATATTATTTAATGTGATTACCTCATTCTTAATGATTGCATGTTCTTCAGCTGTTTCCGTCTCAAAGAAAACTGGCTTCTCTTCTTCGTGCTCCGCAATATCAACGTATTCTACACTCTCAATTGGTCCATCTACTTTAAACGCAGGTGTATTACATTCTTTCGATAGCAATGTCTTCAGCTCATCGTCTAGTTTCATCACTGTTAGAGAAATTCCAGCCATATCGATACTCGTCATGTAATTACCGACAAACGCTCTATTAATTCGTATATTTTTTTTACTTAACTCTCTCGTAACTGCATTGTTAAACAAATACAGTTCTTGAAGCGGTGTACCACCAAATCCGTTTACTAGAACAGCAATTTCAGCATCTTCATCTAGCCCTAAATCTTTCATAAGGTCATTTGTCATACGTAACGCTAATTCATCTGCAGCCATAATTTTTTCGCGTTTTCTGCCTGGCTCTCCATGAATGCCAACGCCATATTCCATTTCATCTTCACCTAATTTGAAAGTAGGTGATCCACTCGCCGGAACCGTGCAGGAAGTTAATGCGAGACCAATTGTTCGAACATTTGCCGCTGCTTTTTCCGCTACAGCTTTCACCTGCATCAAATCCATACCTTCTTCCGCTGCTGCACCGGCTATTTTATGTACTAACACAACTCCCGCAACACCGCGACGTCCTACTGTATAAAGACTATCTTCTACCGCAATATCATCATCTACGCGGACATATTCTACTTGAATTCCATCCTCCGTAGCTAAGTGAGCACCATTTTTAAAGTTCATGATATCTCCACTGTAATTCTTAATAATTAGTAGCGTACCCTTTTTGCTAGCTGTTGCTTTAATCGCTTGATACACCTGTATTTGCGATGGAGAAGCAAACACATCTCCGCATACTGCCGCATCCAGCATTCCTTTTCCTACTAGCCCCGCATGTGCCGGTTCATGTCCACTACCGCCACCGCTAATTAAAGTTACCTTATTTTCGTTCATTTCTTTTTTCTTAATGACCTTATACTTTTTTAATAACTCGAGTTCCGGATGAGCCATAACCATCCCATTGCACATCTCCATAACGAGCGTTTCAGGTTGATTTATAATTTTTTTCATTTCTTATTCCTCCTCTGTAAGTTTTGTTACACTCTTCGCAAACCTATTCGTATCCACACTTCCATAATTTTATTGCTTTTCCTGCCACGGTACATTCTCTTCTGAATTATGATATATTTGAAAGCGCATTCTTATTAACTATAATAAAATGAAAGCGTTTTATGGTAAACGGACAAAATGAACGATTTGTCTAAAGACACCCACTTCATTTATAGGTAGGATGTTAATTATTAAAAACGAATAAAGCTGTAGGGATGATTATAATGACCTCTTCTATCATTTCAAAAAAAATCATAGCCAACTCATTAAAAAAATTAATGGAAACTGAACCTTTCCATAAAATATCCGTGAGTGACATTATGTTAAATTGTCAGATGCGCAGGCAAACTTTTTATTATCACTTTAAAGATAAATTTGAATTGTTAAGTTGGATTTATAAAGAAGAAACAAAAGAGAATATTATAGACTTTCTTGATTATGAAAAATGGGAAAATATTTTCGACCTATTATTTGATTACTTTTACCAAAACCAATGCTTCTACCGAAATGCATTTAAAGTAATCGAGCAAAATTCATTTAATTATTATCTCTTTGAACATACGAAAAACTTATATCTCAAAATCATCGATGAACTATTAATTGGCTGTAAATTAGCAATTTCTGAGGTAAAAAAAGATACACTGGCCTCTTTTTATAGTCACGGATTTGTTGGGACAATAAAAGATTGGATTGAGAATCATTGCGCTATTGATCCGTCTATCATGTCTTCGATGATGAAAAATATGATAAACAATCAATTAGTCCTTTTACTAAAGCAATCAGCAAACAAATCATAAGGTGGAAAAACAATGAAAAAAATTATGAATGATGCTCAAAATATTGTTCAAGATATGTTGCATGGTTTTTATTTTGAACATAACGATAGAATATCTTATAACAAAGAACACAACATCATTTATCAGAAAGACCTTGCTGAAATTGGGCAAGATGTTGCCATTATAAGCGGCGGCGGTAGCGGGCATGAACCAGCTGATATTGGTTATGTAGGAAAAGGCATGCTTTCAGCGGCAGTCAATGGAGAAATTTTCACCCCTCCTACACCAGAACAAATAGTAGCGGCAGTTCGCTCTGTGCCCAAAGACAAGGGCGTCCTATTAATCATTAAAAACTTTCAAGCTGACGTGGAAAGCTTTTTAACTGCTGAATCTTTGGCAAAAGAAGAAGGAAGACTTGTTGATCATGTCATTGTGAATGACGATGTTTCCATTGAAGATGATGCTTCCTTTAATAAAAGAAGACGAGGAGTAGCTGGTACGATTTTCGTTCATAAAATACTTGGAGCAGCGGCTCTTGAAGGCCATTCATTACAACAATTAACAGGCATCGGCCATTCTGTCATTCGGAATCTGCATACATTAGGAGTTGCGCTCTCTCCAGCAACCGACCCTATCCAAGGAAAGACTTCTTTTACCTTACAAGACAATGAAGTCTTTTACGGAGTCGGCATCCACGGAGAAAAAGGATACCGGAAAGAAATGTTATCTTCTTCTGAAAAATTGGCGATTGAGCTTATGAATAAGCTCAAAAGTATTTACCGCTGGAAAAAAGGAGACAAGTTTGCCATCTTGATTAATGGATTAGGCGCTACCCCATTAATGGAACAGTATATCTTCGCAAATGACATTCGCCGTTTATGTGAGCTTGAAGGATTAGATATTCGATTTGTCAAAGTCGGAACCCATCTAACCTCCTTAGACATGCAAGGCACTTCATTGAGCTTACTTAAAATAGAAGATCCACTTTGGGAAAAATGGTTAAAAGCGGATGTTGAGGTGGCTAGCTGGTAGTTTCAATTAGCTTGAAAAGGTGTTTTCCATATGTGAAAACACCTTTATATTGTTTAGAATCCTTTGTTCTTCTTTAAATTGTAGTGCCCATTCTGGTGTATGCCCCTCAATAACAACTTGCTTATCCATAGTTCTGTCTCCTTACTCGTTTTTTGCTTGAATATAACACCAACTTAAGATACATAAAACTATTAGATACTGTATATACATGAAGTCTACATAACATTTCATTATCAAAATTTCAAATTAACTTTCTGGTCTAAAACTTTATTTTAATAAAAACTCTTTTCCCTAAATAAACACTAATTTTGCCCATAGAAAAATCCCCTCCATAGTAAACAGATTAATGTGCTTTCTTTTTACTGTCTACAATAAGGGGGATCATGTCATCGTGCCACCTTCTTTTTTTATATCACTCTTTAATCCCGCTATTCGTGGGCAGTAAGTCCCCCACTGACGGACACTTTCTTTCGTTTAATAATATTTCAGTTCACTCTCCGGTGTTTGTACAATCACAGGACTTTTAGCAGGATTTAACCATCTTAAAACAGAAAGAACATTTTCCCGAGATGTTGCTGTGCAACCGTATGTATACATATCTGAAATATGGAAGAAAATCGCCGAGCCAGCTCCAGCTATTCGTTCTGTATTATAGTTAATCACAAACCCATAATCATATTGAGGAATATTCATATTTTCGGCACTGCTCCAACGGTCATTTGCTGGTTTTTGCTGCCACGTGTTATATAAAGGTGAATTAGAATCATCCACCCAAACATCATTTGATGTAATTTGTCGATATGGTAATTTTGTTCCTGGATTACCGTAGCGACCAAAAGCTGTTCCAATTGTATATTTACCGCGCGGAGAACTTTTTCCTCCTTCTGCCATTGTATAAGCAAATCCATCACGTCCAATATATCCTTGCATAGCAGCATACACTGGATACCATTTATTATTTCGCTTCTCGAATGTTTGAATTTCTGCCTTACTAGTTCCATAATCATTTGCCGTCACAAGAATAAGCTGTTGATTTTCTCCTATTGTATATAAATAGTCAGCATCATTGCTTGCAACCCATACACCGCTATTCTCAAAGTAATACCATGCCCCGCCTATTTTATTCCAACCAATCTCCATTCCACCATTGCTATTCATATAAAACCAATTCGTTCCATCAAAATACCAATCTGTTTTCATTACGCCATTACTCTCAAAGTAATACCACGTTCCTTGAATCTTTTTCCATCCTGTCTCCATTCCACCATTGCTATTCATATAAAACCAATTCATTCCATCAAAATACCAATCTATTTTCATTACGCCATTACTCTCAAAGTAATACCACGTTCCTTGAATCTTTTTCCATCCTGTCTCCATTCCACCATTGCTATTCATATAAAACCAATTCGTTCCGTCAAAATACCAACCTGTTTTCATTACGCCGTTACTCTCAAAGTAATACCACGTTCCCTGAATCTTTTTCCATCCGCTTGCCGGCACATTATTCACATAGTAATACCAATTGTTTTGTTCAAACACCCAGCCGTCTTTTACGACAATTTGCTGATTTCCACCTGTCTTTACTTCTGCAAAACTTTGTATAGGTGCTATTAATAAGCTTCCTGCTACACATATTGATGCAATCATTCGCTTCATTACATTTCTCCTCTTTTTCTTTACAGAATATACACTTACATTTTTAAAATATCTAACAGAAAATTTTTCTAGCCTCCTATGAAAAATGCTAGAGAATCAAAACCACATTGCTAATTTTTACGAATTTCTTTCTTCTATAATAGAATGGAAAAGAAACAGCTAGCAAGAAGGACTTTAAAACTCCTTTGCATACTAATGATAATGGTGATTTTATTCCTTATTAACAGATAATAAGGAATAAAACCCTTACAGAAAGAAATACTTTCGATATTTTTTAACATATTTGTAACATATTTGTAATAAAAGTATTGAATTTGTTTTATTAGTTAGATATATTAGTAGTAGGGAAAGGCATTTTTCTAAAAAAGGAGCAGATTATCATGAAAAAACAAATCGTTAGTATGTTATTTGTTGCAGGTATATTGTTTAGCGGAATACAACCTCATGTTTATGCAGAAACAAATAAACAGTCTACTCCAATAACGGGTTGGGTACAAAAACAACACGCATGGTATTACTACATAAATGGAAAAATGGCAACAGGATGGGTAAACACAAATAACAATTGGTATTTTTTAAATAAAGATGGCGCTATGCAGTATGGATGGGTTTCCGACAGTGAGAAATGGTATTTTCTTGGAAAAGATGGTGTCATGAAAACTGGATGGCATCAAAACTCACCATATGATTGGTACTACTTAAATAAAGATGGCGCTATGCACACTGGATGGGTTCTTGATCAAAACAGATGGTACTTTTTAAATGCAAAGGGTATTATGCAAACGGGTTGGGTACTCGACCAAAACAAATGGTACTTCCTTGATAAAAGCGGTGCAATGAAAACTGGATGGTTTGTCGACGATCAATTACAATGGTACTATCTCGATAAAGACGGTGCATGGAATCCTGATGCAAAACCAACTTCTATTCTATACAACGTTCAAGGAACATGGTCAGAACAAGAACTACCGACGAAACCACCGTATATCGGCCCAGCTTTCACAATGATGAAGATTAGTCCTATTTCTGAAAACGAAGCAGTTGTCGGTGTATCTTCTTATTCCGATAACGCTGAAGATATAGCATATATAGACGGTACTGTAACATTCAAAAATAATAAAGCAACTTTAATTTTTGATCAATTTGGTAAACAAGGTCAAATTGATATTGAAATCGTAGATGGCAAAGCATTGTTAAATATTAAACTTCTAAAAAGTTCGGATGAGTGGAACCTAATTCAAGGGAAACATACATTGCCTATTTATAGAAGATAAGATTTCATAAAAAAGAGGAGAACCAATATATGAACTGTGCCCTATAAAATGGACAGTTTAATAAAAAGACCTTTAAAAATTAAGCACTTAAAAGATGGTTCCGGTATTGTACCGGAGCCATTTTTTTGAGAGTCCATTGATAACGATCATAATTATAATCTTGTATATAATTCTCGATTACTAGTTGAAGAGCGCGGAACGTTTGACAACACTTATAGTCTAATCCATCTTTCATATGACCAAAAAAGGATTCCATTAAGGCATTATCTAGACAGTTTCCTCTACGTTACATAGACTGTCTCATACCCATTTCCTTTACACAGCGCTGAAATTCCGGGTGCGTGTAATGAAAACCCTGATCTGAGTGTAAAAGTGCTTCAGGATGAATCATATCTCCTAATCTATCTTTTAATTTGTCTAATGTTTGATAGACGATAGCCATTTGTAAAGAAGGGGAAACATGATAAGCTAAAATCTCTTGTGTCGTACTATCTTTTACGCAAGATAAATAAGCTTTCTTTAGCTTGTCATCAGAAGATAGCTGTTTTGAGGAAGGGCCACCAACATTTCCTTTTCCGCGTCGTTCTGTATGGAAGCCTTCCTCTTTTGTCCTCTTTGTCCATGTATAACTATTAAAGTATTATATTATGATGATATTTTCTTCAATATTTCTTTAGACTGAATATCTTTTCTAATGAACAATCCAGTGTATAAGAGGAATGTGCCAATTATCACAATGATTCCAATGTAAACGGACATTATCGTAGGAATCAAGAAAGCACCAACGATAATGGTAATTCTTGCAATCAGGTCAGCACCAATATCTGATAGACCTGCAAAAGCTGAATAAGATCCTCTTTTATCAGCCGGGATCATATTAGCTTGTTCTGCATTTCTGACAGGCGAGTAGACAAGTTCACCAACAGTAGCAATAAAATTAAAAATAATAAGTACGTACCAAGTGTTTGCAGATGTTACTGTTACATATCCTACACCATAGAGAACCAGACCTAAGAGTAACGCCTTCTTTCCACTTAAACGATCTGTAAATTTATTCACAATAAACGTCAAACATACCACTAAAAGCATATTTTGTATGTTGAGAATACTCAGCATCCTTACTCCTACTATTTCAAAGTTCCCCACGTTTATTGTATTAAATGTTTCTGAAAGTCGTATACCTATATAGCTATTTAAGGAGAACTCTGCCGCAAATATGCATGTAGATCCTATTACAACTTTTAAAAATGCTACATCTTGAATAGCAATTTTATAGTTTTGGATTAGATCCAATACTATATTTTCATGTTTTGGTTCTAAGAAATTATTAAATTCAGCAACTAACCACAATTTATAGGTAATTGGTAGTGTAACAGAAACTAAGGTTAGTAATATAAATAACTCTTTTTGGTGATTAATGTATAAAAAACCACCTAACGCAGCACCAATTGCCATCGAAAGATTCATGAGCCAATAGTCAATTGTATAAACAGCCTTTCGATTTTCTGGTGTAGTTGAATCTATTATGATAGCGTGCATGGATGGACGACCAAGACTGCTAGATATTACAAAACCTACATAAGCAATTGCAAATAACCAAATCAACTTATCTGTAGGATATAAACTTAAGGTCATTAATAAAAACATTACAGCACTAGAAGAAGAAGTTAACAATAAAACTTTCTTCCGTTGAAAGCGATCGGAAATGTAACCTCCAATTAAACTTGAAAAAAAACTTAAAATAACAGTCGAGATTAAAAATAACCCGGCCCATACTTTATTTATTTCTTGAGCAAAAAACAATGCCATGAAAGGCATTACTGCTGATGTAACAGCACGATTAAAAAATGATGTAATTAAGCGTACTTTTATATTTTGCTCAAAGTCTTTCCAATTCATAGTATCTCCTCCTTTTATCTAATGTTATATTAAACTAGACTTATCAAACTAAAAATGGACATATCTAGAAAAATATGTCTACTTATAGAAGGAGATAGGAAAATGGATAAAAATTTATTGGATCTATGGCGATCATTTTCTTCAGGACACATAAAAATAAAAGACCTAGCAGATTTTTTAGGTTTAAGTACAAAGCAAACAGTACGTTACTTACATAAATGGATGGATGAAGGTTGGCTAATTTTCAATTCCGGAAAAGGAAGAGGACACACTTCCTCTCTTCAATGGCTTAAAAATATAGAACAAATCTATGAGTCACAAGTGATGGAGATTATGGATCAACAACCTGTTGAAAAAAGCAGTAAATATTTACTATATAATTGGTCTCCAAACAGTAAACTACGTTTGATGACTAAGTTTCACTCAAAATTTGGCTATATACATAATTCGGATGATAAATTAATTATTCCTAGAAGAAAGCCCTTTTTAACAACACATCCACTAGAGGCTGCCGATGTACATAGTGCACACATTGTCGCAAACGTGTTCAATCGACTTGTTTATATGGATGAAAAGGGGAACATATTTCCTGAAATAGCTCATAGTTGGGATTTAACTCAATCTAAGCTTAGACTATACTTAAAAAAGTCCATAAAATTTCATGATGGATCCATCTTAACAGCGACTGACGTGAAACTATGTCTCTCAAAACTACGGAGTCATAAATACTATAAAGACTTATGGGCACCAATAGAGAAAATAGATATTGTATCACCATTAATTATTGACATACATTATCCGGATGGTTGTAGCTATTGTTTACAAATGTTATGTATGATAAATACAAGCATTTATAAAGAAAATAACGGTGTAATTGTGGGAACTGGTGGTTTTTATATAGGAGAGAATAACCAGGAAAAGACATCATTGATAGCATTTAATGATTATTTTCAGGAAAGACCATTGCTAGATACAGTAGAATTCATTCAGGTTCCTATAGAATTTGATACTATTTATCAATCTTCCAAGCGCAACGAGAACACTTCCACCTTTCAAGTAGAAAGAAATTCTGGCTTTGGCGTTATAATTATGAATGCCTGGCGTAATTCATCTATTCAACGAATCGATGTTCGTAACTACTTACATTATATTATTACTAAGAATATCAATCATATCCATGAATATGACTTTAATAAGATCCCCAACCCTACGAGTTGTTTGAAGGAAATAGATCATCAAATCGATATGCGACAAAAATCACGCCCCTCATTTAAAGAACCACTTATTATAAAAGCTACTCAGTATACAGAAAAACTGACAAAGTGGTTAATGAATGTCTTAGAAAAAGAAAATATACCTTTTCTAGTTAAATGGGTTCCTTTTGAAAGCTATCTGAGAGATGAAAAACTTAATGAACAAGTTGATCTCTTTATTCATGGTGAGGTATTCGAGATGAATCAAGAGATATCATTTTATTATTTTCTAACAGCTAGATATTCACCGTTGGCTAAGATTGTAAAAACAAATGAAACAATAAAAAAACACCTTGATAGATACAAACTTACACATTTTGAGAAGTGGCCCTCATTAAATAAAGACCTTGAAAAAGAACTGATAGAATCCTCTATTATGATTCCCTTATATTATGATAAATGTCAGATTCCTTTTTCATCAGATCTAACGAATATTAGGATGAAATATTTTGGATATGTGGATTTTTCTCAACTTTGGGTAAGGCCTTTAATTTAAAAGCTACAAGAAATCTGATACACCGTAATAATTATCACCCTATTTGGGGTACGGAAACATCGCCATCAAGTTAACGAAAATGAGATACCCCATGCTCATCAACTTAAGATCTCATAATACCCCCAGAATGAAAATTTTGTGCATTTTTCTCGTTTGTATTGTTTTGAGATAACTCGTGCATTTAGCTTGATGGCGATGTGGCGGACCCCCTATGTGAAAGCATCTTTTATTTATTCTTATAAACATCTATCTATTTCATTATGAAGTGTTTTAACACGCTCTTTATAGAATATGCCTTTATCCTCTATTTTCAGTTGCGCTATAAACAGGTTTGCAAGCATTACCGCTGTATCAAGCTGATAAAATAAGCTGACAATAGGAGGAATAGACTCAAAGATATCTTTATTCTGATATCCATCTGTGAATTCATACCAATCGATCTCATTAGTTTCAGCTATCCTCATAAGTTCTAGCAGCGGGTGACCAATTAGAGCATTATCCCAATCAACCAACGCCTTAACTTCTCTATTATATCCAATTAGATTTGCTGGTCGAATGTCCATATGTAATAACTTCCTTACATGATCCGCTTGTTTAAGAATCTGTTCGATTATTGATATATCAGGAAATTTAATATCGCAATGCGTAATTTTATTAAATCCTTCTACTCTTTTCACGAGACGTTCAGCTATATACTTGCTAGATGGTTTTCTAGTCCTATGTTGGTAATTTAAATCTTCAATTGGCATACTGTGAAGCTTGTTAACTACTTCTCCTATTTTGTACGCAGAAATTGGAATATGATCAGTAGCCAGGTAATCTGAAATTAAAAAATCAAGTTCCGTAGAAAGATGCAATCCGTGAATCTCTGGTACTGGAATGTCTTTAGAATTACAAAACTTAGAAAGTTCCGCTTCCTTTTGTAACGAAAGTCGACTACTAAACAACTCTTCATTTATATTTTTCACTTCACGTTCCCACGGTACTCGAAATGCTAAAGGTCCTTTTTCCGAATCTCCTCGAAACACAATATTTTGTACTCCATTTCCTACTACTTTTAACTCCTTAACAGCCAATTCTTTATATTCTCGACTCAATATAGTTTTTAATTTTGCTCTTAGTTCTTCTGTTTTCGAACGTATATTAATCATTTTATCCCCCGATTCGCAAGTTATTTACAACCTGTAACAGCATCTCTGATTAATCTTCCAGATGTATTTCCCTTCATTTTAATACATTTGTTTTTTCATATTTCCAATCGTAATAAAGCTAGCCAATATTAAGATAGAAAATAAAAGCAAAATATGATTCACTCCCATACGAGTTATTAAAATACCAGTCAATAGAGCAGATGATATCTTAACAAATGATGCTAGAATCGTTCTTAAGCCTATTACCCTACCAATATATTCTGTTGTAGTATTCAACTGTATTAACGTTTGCACAATAATCAAGTGCGACATGGTAAATAGTCCCATTATAAATATACAAATAACGGCCGTTGTTTTATAGTCATTCAAATATATTAAAAAAGAAGAGGTTGCCATACCCACCATCGTAATAAAAATAACTTTATGTTTAAACTTTTTTAAAAAATAGATAGCAATAAAACCTGCCATAATCCCTCCTACTGAAAATGCCATCTCAAATATTGAGTAGAGTCCGCTCCCTCCTTCAAACTGTTCTGCAAGAGGTAATAATAAAGTTGTTGTCATTTGTATACTAATGCTATTCAAAATAGATAAAAACAGTAAGTATTTCATTCCTTCTGCTTGATTAATAAAATGCCATCCCGATATTAATTCTGCAAGGTAGGATATTCTCGTATTCTGTATTTTTTTAGGGTTCATTCTTTTTATGGAAGAAAAGAAAATAGCCGCAACTAAAAATGTTACAGAATTAATAAAGAAACTAGTAGCTAAAGAAAATTCAACTAGAAATAACCCAGAAATACCAGTTCCCACTATTAATGCTGCTTCATTTAATGAAGATGCTTTTGATATGACAAATGGTATATCATGATTACAGAATGCTTCCTTAATAAATGCAGAAGATGCAGGTTTGTAAACGGTGTAGCAAACTGCTAATAAGAATTGCATAATGTAAAAAACAAATACTGATTCAAATCTTATGAAAACGAGAATCGCCATGATTAAAACAAGTACAAATCGAATACTATCTGTTAAAACAACAATATTTTTAGAGTCATGATGATCTACATAAACAGACACAAAAGGTGTTAAAATGACACTTGGTATATAATAAATAGCAATCATTAATCCGATAGAAGTTGATTGTCCTGTTAAATGAAAAATATACCATAGCAAAGCAATTTGTTGAATTCCATCCCCGAATCCGGTAATGCTAATCCCTAATAAATATTTCAATTTATTACTCATAAAATTACCCCTTATATAATAGTTACCTTCATTTTAGGTGCATCACTTCAACAGAGTAAATTACAACTTAATTATCTATATTTATAATTAATTCTTATAAAGTAATAATTTAATCTCTCAATCAAAATAAAAGAAGTAAAAGGGTATTACATATTATAAATGACTTATATGTAATACCCTTAATTTTTTATGACCTTTTACAATTTAGGTCTTGATAATATACGATGTCCGCGTTTTGACGTCAGGACCCCTAATAGACCTCAAATAACTTCATTTCCATTAAATATAAAAACATAATTATATAACTGTCCTCTAGTGAGTGGCTCAAAAAAGAAGGAATTCTTGCCGTGCCCCATAATGAGATTTTACTGTTTTGTTAGTGGAGGAATATTGTTGTAATATATGAGTACATTCACTCTTTATCTCTGCACAATGTGTGGGGATTTTTTCATAAAGAAAAGACACTCCAATGAGTGCCTTTTCTTTACTAGCAACCGAATCCGCCGCCCCAACAACTGCAACCAATGATAATTAGCAGAATGAACAGGACAATTAGTAAAGCGAATCCGCCACCAAAACCACCACAACTACCTCCAAAGCCCATAACATTTCCTCCTTGAGTAAGAGGGACCATACACATGTGTTTTAACGGATACACATTACTTTATGTTTTTAAACAATATATGAGCAGGTCCTTTTTCTTTATGGGTGCACCACATCACCATCAAGTTAATAAAAATCCTCCAGATGCTGAAAGCATCTGGAGGCTGTGTGGGTCTCATTTAGCAAGTCATATTTATAAAAAATAGACTTTTTTTGTATCATTAATAGCCTTTGTGTCCATGGCTATCAAATTTATAGGTTTTTCCGTTAATTTCAACCTTGGTATCTGTATAAATTGAACCATCCTGTTTAGCATAATACGTAAAGTATCCGTAATAAGGGAAATGATACCCACCACCAACTGAGAACCATCCTATCTTAGCTGCTCCAGAATCATCGAAGTAATACCATTTACCATCGATTTCTTGCCAGCCCGTTTGCATTACGCCTTTATCGTCATAATGGTATATCTTACCATCAACTTTATCGAACCCTGTTAGCTTAGCTTCTCCGTCATGATTAAAATAATATCTTTTTCCGTCAATGGTTTCATGTCCATCGAAAGTATAGTGTGCGCCATCTTTGAAATGATATTTCTTTCCATCAATCGTTTTCCAACCAGCATAAGTAGCTCCTTCTTCTAAGCTATAATAGTGGATTGCATCCTTTTCGCTTCCATCCGGTTGAGGGAAAGCTCTCTTTTCAGTCACTCCTGATTTTCTAATAGCACCGTTTTTCTCAAAGGCTAGTTGTTTCTCGTTAAAAATAACAGTTGTAGGAGTAGTTAGTGCGTTTCCATTCAGATCAGAAGCTCTCTCAAGCACGCCCTTGTCAGAAAAATGAAGAATGACTTTTTGATCTTCTAAACGTAGTTTATTTTTAGTAGGTTGGTAATTTTGGAAATCATAAATTTTACCATCGATTTCCCGCAAACCTTCTTTAACCAACGCTCCAGAAGCATCAGAATAGTAATTATCTCTCCATGCTGATCGTTGCAAAGCACCAGAATCATTAAAGTGATAGTACTTACCCTCAATTTGTGAATTTATTCCTGAAGCCATCATGTTAGACTCCGGATTAAAATAATACGTATTCCCCTCAATTTTCTGCCAACCCTTCAAGAGAACTCCTGAAGCATCTGCATAATACCAACCGGGATTTTGCGTACCTTGGTTTATCCAACTATTTTTAATCAATTTTCCAGTAGAATCATATGCAGTCCATATAGAACTATCACCTTTATCATTACTTCTGAACTCTATTCCGTCATAATTCTGTTTCTCATTTTCTTTCCCAGGGTACCATTCTCTTAACCAGTTATGAATTTCATTGTTAGTTTTTGCAGTGAAACGAATTTCGGATTTGAAACTCCAATCAGTACCAAATTGTTGAACATAAGAATTACCAGCCAAACTTACTCCATTCTTGTTTTTTAAATAGAATTGGAATTTATTATCATGAGAATTACCGGTCTGAACAAGTTCAAACACTTCATCATCACCAATCGAATCAGAATATTGAAGTGCATTTCCTTCTTTCCCTGAAAGATATTTTGAACCTGTTTTTACCAATACTTTATTCGTCCCTTTTTTATAGGGGATAATTTGATAAGGTTTACCGTCATTTAGTATACTAAATGGTAGTGTAATAGGTGTCTCTAGGATTTTTGTAGATTCCGCCAATATATTAGTTGACCGGTTATTAAAATCCGCACGAGCTTCAGGGTTATTCATAACATAATTAGAAAGAACTTCTCTGCCTACTGGATGTGAAGTCAATGTTGCTATCTTCTTTTCTTCTTCTGTTAAATAAGAGAATAGGTCAGTAAATAAACCTTTAAATCCGTCAAGAGAACGTTCCCCAAATTTTTTCTTATAAAATTCGTCACGAAGAATTACATTTTGACCAGATGTTTTTTCTACATATATAGTATTAACTTGGTTAAGCGCAACTCCCGTTTTTCCTTCATCTAATTGCGCTTGTGTAATATAAAGAAGATTGTGTTCTGACACAGATTCTGCATCAGGATTTAGATCTACAATGGTACCCGCTTCTGTAAGCTTAAGCTGCTGTCCTGATTTTAATTTATGAATTTCACTTTTTCCATCTGGATAAAGTACTTTAATCTGCTTAGTAAAATTCGAATCATTTTTCGTATGATGCATAGAGATATTGAATTCCCCAGATTTAAAATTAGGAGCTCTGTAAGATACATTCTCTGCATAGGGACCAGTGTAATCAGTTAAGTCGGGATCCCCTGTAGATATTCCAAGTCCTTCATAAATGTCTTTCACTATACCTAATGAAGTAATCGTCACATCGAGTACGGTACCTATCCCTGCGCTAGCCTTGTTTTCTGCAATAGGAGCTACTGAAAAAAGAATACCTAATGCCGCTGCGGTAGGAATGACTTTCTTTCCAATTCCAATTGTATTAAATTTTTTCTTCATTTTTATTGTCCTCTCTTAGTAAAATTTAGCCTAGATTGCTTACATGTAACACTGTAAAAAATAAATATATAAAGACTGTCGTATGTTGATTTAAAAATATAAAATCAATATTTATAAGTTCATCTTAGTTTAAATACCTTTCATTTTTCTTGCGGAAATGTTACAAAACTCTTTCGTTAATATCTTATAAAATTCCGAATTTTATAAGATATTCTGTATTTTTCAGCTTGGCCGCTATACAGAAAAACACCCAAGAAATAGCAAAGATTCTAATCCCCCTATTCCACCTAGTACAGAAAAATGGTCGGAAATCTCATCGATATGAGAAGAAAACAGTCTTTGATATTATGGGTGTTGTCTATGCGTATGATGGAGTGAGAAGACAAAAGAAAGCTGCATCATTTTTAAGGACAAAAAGTATCTTAAGAGTTTTTTAGTTCATTTGAACGAAAATTTATTTTGTTTTCGTTCTTAAGTTAATGGGCATGGGGCATGTACACAAGCCTCATTTGTATGTTCTTTCTTACTTTTCAAAATAAGCCGCACCAAAGTTTTCATTAAATCTCTTACACCATATAGAAACCGAACCGTATGTGCTTACATCTATCCCTTCAGGAATTTCATAGTTTTGGTCTCCTTTGTTTCCCTTTAACTTTCCTAATTCAATATACTGATGGTTTTTAACATCTTCGTTATTTTTCAAACGATTCGTAGGAACTAATACAACTCGAACATCTGGTCCATTAGAAGTTGAAAAATTTGAAAGTCGTAAAACACGTTTTCCATCCCCTAATTGATGGATCGTTGCCGTTCCAGTTGTTTCATGAACACCGTTTTGAAACTGACCTGTACTTATTACTCGTTCTTCTTGTTGTTTTGTTTTGTTTGATTGTATTTCTGTTTGTGGCAATGCTTCATTCACTTGCTTATCAATAAATAATTTCTCGGGGCGGAACAATGACCATAAAATTCCCCCAACAATTATGGAACCTCCTATAAGCAATACATATTTTCTTTTCATAAAGTAAAAGTCCTCCTGTAGTATACTGTTTAATGGTATAGTAACAAGAAAGTCTTTCATTTCTATAATATAAATATTACAAAAGTCTTTCAGCAGTCTTATTTTTTTCTGATGTGATGGGAAGAGTAAACCAAAATTCACTTCCCTGTTTTCCATCTGAGCGATCTCTCACACCAATTTCTCCTAACTCTCCATATTTGCTTCTTAACTAAAATCAAATTGATATCGTTTCATAGCATACCGTTAAAAACCTTTTCAAAATTCATCGGTTAAATATAGAAGAAGTAGACACATTATTGTTAACATAAATTAGAGACTGAAATTCGCTTGTTTTTCATTCATATTGGTTAAACTTCTTTAAAGTCACGGCTCTTTTTGTATAGATTGTTGTTTTTTTGCGATAAAAATAAGACCTCAGATTAAATCCAGGTCTTAGGTATTTATGAACGCTTTCTTCGTATGGCGATATTAATCTTCATCACGACTTCCAAGTACAAGATAGAATCCGAAAATCAGCTTCGCGAATGTAAATATTTACTAGCATTCTATTTTTTGTGTATGTTGGAATTTAGAACATTCTTACATTTTCTAATATTTTGTTTGATTTGCTGATTTTCAAAAAAATAAATCTCTGTACCTGACCAAACAAAAACCCAACACACTATGCTTAAAACTCCTGCAATATAGGCATGATTGCTTGAAAGCTTCAAGTATATCAACCCAACAATAATACCAACCACAAACAAAACAATAGCCTTATTGACATTTCTAGCATATGTATATTCCTCTTCGTTCAAGATGTTAGAAAAAGTGTTACATGTGGCAGTCTTCAGTAACTTTTCGTCAAAATCATTCTGACCTAAAAAAAATATTTCAACTTCTTTTCTTTTGCCACTGCGTAGCTTTGACAAAAGAAAATCTTCAAGGTCAGAGCTTAGGTGAACATCATCTGAGCTATAATATCTTGAAAACGGAGTATCAGTTTCATCTAAATAGATATTTATACTTAATTCATCTTTCATGTTAACCCTCCTTTAACTCCAATGTACTAGTTGAAAGTCAACCTTTTATCAGTATGGTCAAGATAGCAACAATTCTTACGAAAACAAGGAAAGTCAAAGAAAGACTTTTGTAACAATTACGAAAGAAATTTGAAAGGGGTTTAAATTAAGATAAACTTACCGATATTAATTTAAACATGTTGGTAACAGTATATTTAGAAAGTAAGGAACAAAGTCATGAAAGAAAAGATAAAGAGAAGTATAAAAAAAATTTCCCCTGTAGGAATAGCGATGGGAATCTTATTCAGTTTCAACCCAATTACAAAACATAAAGCGAAAGCAGACGTTAATACAAGAGAAACGTCTCTTACCACATTTGGAGATACCTATGATACGTTTCTAAAAGAGCCTTTTGTTATTCTTTTATCAGAACAAAGTGCTAAATATGATTATACAGCTAACAATGAAAACCGTGCTTACAAAGCTCCTACTTTTAACAAAGGAGAATTTGGTATTAGTGTGTATGATTATTATAAGAACCAAAACTTTTCTAAAAAAATTAAAGTTTTCTATGAAGATGGGAAAGTTGAATATAAAACGATAAAACATGGTCAACAACTTCTGATTAAGCAAGCTGGTATAATAGTGGACTTAAATCCCGATGCCTCAAATCTATATGAACATGATACGTATTATATTACACAAAAACAATTAGATGCAGGGAATACTGGTATTGCGCTGACGAATTGGCAAACATATTACTTAAAAAGTGACAATAATGGTCAAATGAATGGTCCTTTAGCTCTAAAATATATTAAACAGGAATTTCCAAATATAAAACCAGGTAGTGCTTCTTTTGACCTAAATAAACTTTTTCATGCACTACCGGGAGAGAAGCGAAAACTCGCAACGATAACTTCGAATCCAGTAAAAGCATCTGGAATTTTTAGTTATACCTCTGATGAGCTTGCTGAGATAAAGAAACATAAACTCGCCGTCGTTACACAACATAAAAATAAAAAAGAAAGTCCCAGGTGAATGAATTCATTAAGAAATTAAACAAAAACATTTTTTTTTGGTAAACAATGTTTTTGTTTAACGTAAAATTTTCTTTTTTTGATATGATAGCCTCTAGAAGCTTTACAAGCATTTTTAACGAGTAACTAATCAACAAGCCAATTTTCTATACATTAAGGAAATTGGCTTGTTCTTTGTCTAAAGCTACTTAATGCTTTGATCTCGACGCTTTGTTATATAAGGGGTCCCGTCCCATCGCCATCAACCTAAAGTTTTGATTTATCCCCATAACGACAATTTTATGCATCGTTGACACAAAATGCTTATTTTAAGTTGTTCACGATGACTTTCTTTAATGTGTTAATTAATTTAAAAGCAATTAAGAAAACCACTACTATAGCTAAGAGTGGTTCTTATATATCAAACTTAATTAATTGATATATATTTCTTGAAGCCCTTACTTATAGTTCCATTATAACCATTTTTAGCAAAGAATTTATGTGCTTCTATTCTAGTTGTACTACTTAATAAGATAATTCTTGTGGATCCTCTTGCAATTGATATTTGCTCTACATGCTTTAGTAACTTTTCACCTATCCCATTACCTCGAAAATCTTCATTTACAATCACATACTCTAGAACAGTATATGGTCTAAATTGGTATCCTGGATCAAGACAAAAAGTCATAAATATACTTCCTTTAACTTTACAATCTTCCTCATAAACAAATAAGAAATTATTAGAATCATTCCTTATCTGCTCAATTCTTTCTGGTAAAACCTTAATGTTTTTACTATGCGGTGCTAATTTTTTATATAAATTTTCAATTACATTACTGTCTTTTGGTTCAGCTTCACGAATCATATAATTACCTACCTTTTGTATTAACATATCAATATTTCGATTCATCTTAACATTCTGATTATATTATATCCTAAAACAAGATCTTTTTGGTATAATTCGGAAAAGGAGAGGATAAAAATGAAGAGGATAGGAATAATTGGAGCTTGGCAACCTGAACTAAATTATTTACACGAAGAATATCCGAGTAGAAAAGTTCGTAAAATTGCCGCATGGGAATTCTATCATCATAATATTAACAATTTAGAGATTATATCCGTTATAAGTGGTGTTGGAAAAACAAACTGTTCTAGTTGTACACAATTACTTATATCAGAGTTTCATCCTGATGAAATATATATGACAGGAATTTGTGGAAGTTTGTCAGATAGCATCAAGGGTGGAGAAATTGTCATTGCAAGACAAATGCTCCAACATGATGTTACGAATGCTGGAAAAGGCGATGATGTGTGGGACCTATATACTGGTAGAACATCCATTATTGATGGCAATAATTCTATATTTAGTGATTTTCTTAATTTTGCTATCAATACCAGTGAACATAAAATCAACAATGGGATGGTTATATCGGGAGACCAACGTATTAGAGAAGATGCTTTGAGACTATCCTTAAGCAGTACCCATAATGCTATTGCTGTTGACCAAGAAATAGCATCTTTTTCATATGTTTCTTATGTTAATAAAATACCATTCCTATGCGTGAAGTCTGTATCCGACCAAGCAGATAATAAAACTATTGAAGACCAAAAAAGATTTAAGCTCTTGGCATGTAAAAATTCATGTAAATTATTAATTGAGTTTCTATTGAGATAGGACTCAATAAGATCACTAAATGAAAGTAAACTTTTAAATATTAGTTTACTTTCATTTTAATTTGCATAGTAAATAACACGCAAAAAAAACTCAAAGTCCCTATATGACTCTGAGCCTTACTTTTGTATAAGACTTATTTCATTAAATCCACTCTTTTCCATGTTCACGAATGAATTTAATATCGTTTTGATAATGTTCAAGATGTCCTTCATCTATCATTTTTTGAAAATTTATATCGCCTTCTTTGGCTTTTCTTTTCATGTATTTACATAACCCTTCTAATCGTAGCAATACCATCTCCAAATAATCTTCTTCCATACCCTCACCGTAGGATTCAAAAAACAACTTAACTCTTTGTTTTATACGGTCGGCATGCTGTAATAAATTATAATAAACTGCCTCACCTGTTTCAGTATGATAAACTCTACTTAAGGGGACACAAGTATAAAGAGTATAGGCTATGTCCCAAAGTCTTGGACCAGGACCAACAACATCAAAATCAATAATACCTACTGGTTTTTCGTGATTAAAAATAATGTTGTATATTGCAAAATCATTGTGGCATACAACCTCTATTTTATTTGGAGTATTATCCATTGGTTTCCAATCATCTGATAACGGAAAGTCACTCACAGCATCATGGTAAAGACGGAGCATCTTCGCTATTTCTTTTAAAACATCATTAGACCACATGTATTCTTTTAAAGGATAATTACCAGCTTCTCCTTCAATAAATGATAATATCTCTCTATCTTTTTCATCAATACCTAAAAACTTTGGTGCATAACTAAAACCTTTGTTTTCCAAATGATTTAATAGCTTATGAATTTTGGTACTGTCTGGCTTTAATTCTCGTCGAACAGTACCTTCCGAACGATATACGTTTGAAACATTCCCTCCCGTTAGCATTTCTTCGTTTTCGTAGTTTGACATCTGATAATTCCCTCCTCCATTATTAGAAAACTAGACACTCTTAAAACAAATGCCGATTGTTCAACAATCCTGCTCGTTAACGGAACAAGAACCACTTTGCTTGGCTTTATATTTTAACATAAAGTTCCTATTCCTTTTTTTTAACACCTCAAATAGCAACTTTAATCGCATCAAAAATAACGAAATGACAATGGTTATGGTCATCCTGATAATTGATGTGCTATTGCACTTGTTAATTCAACAGTGAAAACCGGATAAACTTTTACATATCAACAAAAAAATCGAGTATAAAACCTTTGTGATTTTACACTCGATTTAGCCTGTCATTTATACGGCTTCTCCATGTTATCTGAACTACTTAAAATTAATAGGACTCTTTTTTAGTTTTGAAAGTAAACTTTAGTATATTAGTCTACTTTCAATACACTGGTTAACTAAATAATTATCTTCAGCAAAATAAGTTAATTTTTTCTATCCCTCGTGAATTTCTTTAATGCTTTTTCCTTCTAAAAACGCATGTCCCGTTTTAATTTTTTCTACTGTTTCAAATCCATACTTTTCATACACTTTTTCTACTGTTTCGTTAATTGGGATCACCCAAAGATTATCTAGTCCTCTATTCATTACTTCACTTTGAATAAAGTGAATAAGTTCACCTATTAACCCTTTACCTCTAAACTTTTCAATTGTAGCTACACTTTCCATTCGGGCCTATTTTTCATGTTCAAAAATACAAGCGATGGAACATGCTACTCCATTGTATCTAAGTAGATAGTGAGTGAATGCTGGATGTTGGAATTCATCTTGAAAAGCTTTTTTTCTAACTTCGCCTCCTAACTCTTTTATATTACATTCAATATCTAAAGCTTCTTCAAAATTTAATTCAGATACCTTTTCAATAGTAACTTTTTCATTTTTATCTTTTTTAGTTAATTTCTTATTCCATAATTGGACTGGACTTATTAATTCTTCAAACCCAAAATTCTTTATTTGTAATTCAGAAATCAGTTTTTCTTGCATATCTAAGTTGTATATATAAAATCTAGGTACTATATTTTTAGTCTTATAGAAATGGACTACTTCATCTACTATCGTTTGTGGATTTAAACTTACTACACTTACATGTGCATGATTTGCATCATAATAATATGGGTTACTTTCATTACAAAATATAGAACCCCATGATTTCTCTATTTATTTCTTCAATATCTTCTGTTCTCTATTATACATTTTAATATTTTAATTTTCAGTTTTTTAGTTAAAATATATCTCATACCTTCAAAAAAATATTTTCAAGCAAAAATGAATGTAAACTTTTTATTATTAGTTTATATTCAAATTCCCTAATCATTAACTTTATCCCAATTCCCCTGATATCATCAAAATACAGAACAAAAGTATACATTTGAAATACTGTAAATAAAGATTTAATAGAATATCTGAACAAAAAACAATCTTATTATTTATCTTTAAATATGGTAACACATGCGTTAGTCAGGAGAAATGCCAGTTTGCAGATTTATCTATAAATCGAAAATCCTCATATCCTTGTGACAAAATTTCTTGTTGTATATTTGGAAAATCCTCTATATTATTTACGAAAACTGCTATCTCATAACAATCTATAATTACAAACATTAAACTACATTTACTATTTAAAAATTCAGGGATAGTATTCACTGAAGTATTACTTATTTCGAATGTTGGTATTTCGTGTAAGTACGCTCTAAGGTTTAAAAATATTGGATAAAAATCTGTTGTCGTTAACGCTTCTTTTAACTTACTTCCAGTTTCAAACTCTTTGTTATCTAAAAAGTTGTTATCACCGTATTTATTATTAGTGAATACTAAACAATCGTTTACAGGAATGTGCCAATTATAATTCTCTATTTTGATGAATAATTCTAATATGCTCTCTATTCGCAAGTTGCCTTTTTCCATAGGAATTTTGAAAAACAAACCAATTTTCTCCATTTTTCACTCCATCCTTTTGCTTTTTAAGATACTTACAAATACATCTTTTATATTTGCTGTTATCGCGTCAAACCCCTTCATTAATATATTAAAATTATAAGAAAACACTGAGAAAAATACATCCTTATTAACATAACA
>NZ_CM000745.1:793325-867696 GCF_000161455.1 Bacillus pseudomycoides DSM 12442 | reverse complement strand
GCGACGAGATTGTGGAATCACATCAGTCACAGCTGTTCCGATCGAAGTTGTAGCAATTGCCCAGCTGATTCCATGAAGGATACGTAATACCACTAAAAATATAACTCCTGTTACCCAATCATAAAAATACATTGTAATTGCAAAAAATAGTAGTCCGCTTATTATAAATACTCGTCGACCATATCGATCCATTAATCCTCCAACAATAGGACGTAAAATGACTGCTGATATTGTAAACACTCCTATAATAAATCCAACTTGAGATTCACTTCCACCTAATTGTTTAATAAAAATAGGTAGTGTTGGCATGAGTAAATAAAAACCACTAAATAGTAATAATGCTGTAATGGTCAGCATTATATAGTTTTTTGTCCATAAACGTTCCATTGTAATGTAATCCTGCTTTCTATCGTTTAATAAGTTGAGAATGGAAAACTCGCATCAATTGGGTCCTTACTGCCCAATTGATGCGAGTTAAACGAATAAAAAAGCAGTACCACCCGCTATAAAAGTGTTGGTACTGCCATATAGAGTGACAAGTGTTTTGTTAATTAAAACGTACTTGCTACTTTAATCGCTTTTTCAAGCCCTGCAGCAATAATCTCTTCTGCTTTATCAGGGAATTGATTGTGTCCTTCAATCACTACTTTCTCTATATCTTTTGCACCGAAGAAGCCCATCATACTTACTACATATTTAATAGCCATTTCCATTTCAGCTTTTGGGCCTTTCGAATATACACCGCCACTTGCATTTAATAATGCAACTTTCTTATCTCCAATAAGACCTACTGGACCTTCTGGCGTATATTTAAATGTTTTGCCCGTGCGGTTTAAGTAATCAATATATGTGTGTAGTACAGCTGGGATTGTTAAGTTCCATAATGGGAAAGCAAACACAACTTTATCAGCTGCAAGGAATTGATCTAAATATTTATCAGCAACAGCTACTGCTTTTGCTTCTTCTGCTGTTAAATCAACTCCTCTACCAGACTTAAATGTCCCGTTAATCATATCTACTCCTACATATGGTAATTCTTCATTGTATAAATCAAGCTCTACCACTGTATCATTTGGATGTGATTCTTTATAACTTGCTAAAAAAGCCTCATATAATTTCACACTAACTGCTTGTTCTGCTGGACGATTGTTTGCTTTTACAAATAAAACTGTTGTCATGCTTTTTTCCTCCTATTACTCACTCTTACGTTTTTCTATATTTACTCACTAAAAAGGGGTATCCTATTACTTTTATAACAAAAATAATATAGTCAACTTAATTGACTTCGTTATGCATTTTACAATAGAATCCCAATACAGTCAATCTGGTTGACTGTATTTTTTAAAATTTATATTTCACCACTAATTTAATCTAGCATTAACAATCCCCATCTATACTACATTGCAGTCCATCCAACTCATTCTCTTTATTCTTCTCTATTTCTTGATCAATTGCCTTTGTTAATTTTTCTTTGCTAGTAAAACCTTGAATAACTTCGTCACCAATAATGAACGTTGGAACAGCCATAATTTGTGCTTCTACATGGGCATGCTTTATAGCTTCTCGATGCATTTTTCGGTACTTTCGTGATACTAATGCTTCTTTAAATGCTTCCTGAGAAAGTCCCACTTCGTCCGCTAATTTTGTTAACACTTCGATGTCTTCAATACTTTGTTCCTCTTGGAAATGTGCAATAAACACTCTATGGTGAAACTCATTTCCTTTTCCATGTTCCTTTGCAAATTGGTAACCTTCAAACGCAAGGTGCGTATACGAACGCAAATGTGGTAACTTTATTTCTAATCCTAATTTTTTAGCAGTAGGATAAATAAATGAATTCCAAGCTTCCATTACACGAGGTTGAGTCCGTGGATCAATTTTCGGAGATGGACTAGGACGCAATTCAAATGGCATCCATTCTACTTTTACATCTTTTTCCTTTACAACCTCATCTAAAGGACCTGTTCCTAAAAAACAAAATGGACATATAAAATCAGAATAAACTATAATTTTCACAGTCATATATACGTTCCCTCACTTTTCTTTTTATCGCTCTAAGCATAACTATACAAGTTACAATTAGAGCGATAAAATATACACTTTATACGAAGAATTTATTTTTATTTACTAATGATGTAACGAGTTGTTCCATTGCCATATTCTCTAATACTTGATCCATCGCTTCTTGTGTGTGGGCTAAAATAATTTGTATATTTGCTCCCATAGGACAAGTAAAATTCGGTTTTTTATGGAAATGAATCAACTTTTCCTCTTCTACATCATCCTCCACTCGATACATGTCTAATAAGGTATCTACACTGGTTTTTTAGAAAAAGAAAATAGTTTCTTTTGTAACTGATATTTTCTAATCCTATCTTGATAACGATGGTATACCGCCAGGGAAATGAGAAAACTCTAATTTTTCTTAATGTGAGGTCTTCCCAGTTTGCGTACAATATACTGATTATGAATACAAATTTATCTTGGTTCGATTACAATGTAGCAATACATTGACTTTACAATATTTTTTTAAAACTATAATCCATTTCTCCAGCTAGCGCTTCAGGCGTATCACCTGTTTCTCTGAAATCATGTGTATAAATTTCTTCAAATGGTCCAAAATCTATTTGCTTATAAAACTCAAAACAAGGGAATCCATCATGTGTACCTTGAATATCGACAGTACCATCTTTTTGGACACGTACAGTTAATAGATAGTCAACAGGAGGTGCATATACATTTAATGGTTGGCTAGCACTTGCACTCATTTGAAACTTGACGTCATCAGAACTCCATACAATATCAGTACACAAAATATCTTCCGTACTAGCTTTTCCTGTTCTTTTATTAACAGAACCATCTAGTGTTGTGACTTTTTCTGTTGTTATACCAGTATTTGCATATGAGAAAATTTCTTTTTTATAAAAATCTGCAACTACTTCCTGTTCAACTCTTGAGCGCATAGTGTTTACAGTATAAGGGGTAAATTCACGTGAATCACCTTCGAATTGAATTATATTACCCGTTTGAGTATCCTTCATAGGTTCAGTCCAAGACATTGGAATAAATACACTTGCTTTAATTTTAACAATGTGAGTCATACAGAACCTCCATAGTATATTGATTATTTATTAAATCATATTTCTTTCATAACAAAAGCGATGTAGTCAATTTGATTGACTATACCGCTTATAGTACAATGAGATTTAAATAAAGTCAACTTGATTGACTTTATTTAAGGAGGTTTTATACATGAATCAACGAGTATTTAGTGAATTAGATCTTACATCACTTTTGTCATTATCCTTTAGTACGGTGATTAATGAACTACATGACAGATTGAATGAATTGGGATTTGGAGATATTAGACCTGCACATGGTTTTATGTTTAAATGTATTACCCCTGATGGAGCAACAGGTATAGAACTAGCCGAATACTTAGGAATTACAAAACAAGCTGTAAGTAAAATGGTGGATTATCTTGAGAAAAGTGGTTATGTAATGCGCCAAACTCACCCCACTGATAAAAGAGGGAAGATTATCGTTTTGACCGAACGAGGATGGTTAGTATTGAAAGCAAAAGAAGAAATACTAACTGATATTGAGAGACGCTGGATTGAAAACATAGGTGCTGAGCGCATGCAAATGCTCAAAGAAGATTTAACAAAATTAGTTTATGAAACAAATGAAGGTAAATTGTCATTGAGGTTTAGACCTGTTTGGTAAATATAGAGGGTTCTGTTGCAAAGTTTTCTACATGAAGCTACACTCTAGAAAACAGGATCTAGGAGAATCAGACATGAGATATTTTAAAGGAAAACAATTCAAGAAAGATATTATTTTAGTAGCCGCCCTGTACTACTGCCGTTTTTCTTTAAGTTATCGTGATGTATCTGAAATCCTGAAAGAACGTGGTATTTCAGTTCACCCAACAACCATCATGCGATGGGTTCATGAATATGGCAATCTCACCTATCAAATTTGGAAAGTGAAAAAACTTCCCTGAAAATTTCCTAATGTAGTCTTAGCTTGATAGCGATGTGGCGAGACCCCTTAGTATAGTGAGTTTTAAAAATATGGCTATATCCCTTAACAAAATTAAGCTTCTCTCTTAGGGAGTCGTTTAATTTTGTTTTTTATGGTTTGTATTTTTTAAAAATATAGTTTGAATTGCAATTGTTAGAAAAGTAGACTATATTAGCGAGAGTGTATGAAAGAAAAGCATTAAAAAGATGGGGTTTGTTGACCAAGATACATGTAATTTCAGTTCACAGCCTGTATTATATATATTTCTAACATCAGGTTTTGATATAGAAAAAAGGTATTGCACTAATAATGGTACGGATTATTTTTGATAGAGTATTTTTGTTACATCTAGTTCATCAGTTAGGGTATTTCATATTTTCAAATAAAAACGAACGTTTATATTACAAATATCTTCAGAAAATAGTTTTTGGTAAATAATGTATCCCTATGATCTAGTTTTACACGTATCTCAGCTGACTTCTAAGAGCAATTTAAAATTCATTATTTTTCAGGAGATGAGTAATATGTTTGTTTATTTCTATTATTTGATTTTGTATTTTTTTGCAGTAATATTCGGAATGGATATTATTACTTTTGCAGATTCATTCATTACTAGGTTTATAGAGCCAGATTCAGTAGAAATATTTATTTGTATGTTAATAGTATCTAATATATTGTCAGCTATATTTTCATTCAGTTTACACTTTATCTATACTTGGAAACATGATTCAAATACATTTTTAAAAAGGTTCTATCAGGTACATTTTTTTGCTACATATATTTCCGGGGCGTTTTCTATAGTAAATATAGGAGGGAAAACACTGGAGGAATGGGGAATTAAAGGTACTTCGGTAGATGGGAATACAAAAGTGTTTTTTCTTATGTTGTTCTTTATTGCAATATCAAATAATGCTTTTTATAAAACTTTTGAAAAAGGGATTGTTGATAAACTTGAATTCACGGTAAATATAATGAAGTTAAAGATAAAAAGAATAAAGTGAAACTTCCATCCCCACTGATAAAAGATAGAGATATTTGTATCTCTATCTTTTTTATTTGATTTTTTATTCTTGCGTCTATGCAAACGACAAGCGTCGGCAAAATATGTACGATTGTAGTCGATGGATCATTAAAGGATTTGCAAAACACCTATGGGATTTTTTTATTAGGAGGTGTTTACTTTTCTTAAGTTGATAGATGTGTGGCAGTACCCCATCGCCATCAAGCTAAAATTTTGAAGTACCCCCAAAACAAAAATTTCATCTCACTTTTTTGTTTTATAGATTATTAATTTCTTTTATCACATGAAGATTTCGTTCGAACTCAAATAAAAAGGAAATCATGATTTTCTCTAATTCAGCCTTATTTAAAACATCATCAATGATTACAACTTGATAAGTACTGTCCTTTCCTTTTGCAGGAACAATCATTTTCATGCCCTTTACATTACTTCCAGTCATTTTACCAAAGATGAATTGTGCTCCTTCCAGTTCATAATTTTCTATCTTGTCATTGTCATTAATCCACTGATAAAAGGGATCTCTTCCTCCTTCTAAAATGGCGGATTGATAAATTGTATAACCAAACTCTCCAGCTCATAGTGCTTCCATTTAAAATCCACTGGTTTTTTCATCGTCGTACACGTCCTTTATTTATGAATATTTTCAGTGTACACAATGATAGTATTTTTTGCACCAGAACCAAGTAGTTTATGTGAAATGAAACATTGGGATTTTTCAGGAATTAAAAATAAGATATTTTTTTATTTTATTAATTCACATAATTTTAAAAATTAAAATCTTTAATTGTTAATATTTGTTATATAATGAAATTGTCAACCAGTCATCAAATAGTGTCCCTTATGTTTCTGTTGGAACCGTTTGATGGTCCCGTGTATTAACCGTCTAAGTTACAATGCACATGCGTATATATGATTTTCAATCTATCCATGAATGTATATAAACAGCTAAAAGAATGATAAAGGATTAAAATTATTTTACTTTTGAGAAGTATATTCTTGTACAAGAATCAATAAACAAAATATCATAACATAAAAAAAGAATTGCAAGCCATGTATTCTCTAAAAATAATAAATGTAAAATATGGCTAAATTCCCTAAGGATGCAGCCGGTGTTTTGTGAAGGTAAATTGAATAGAAAAAACATTCATTTAATAGGTGGATTGTTAAGTGTATTTATTTTTAAATACATAGATTTAAATTCTAAAAATTGATTTTTTGAATTAGTTTTTAATAGTATAGAATAATATTTACGCCCGTACATTTAGTTAAGTAAGTAGTATCTTTAACAAATATGGTAAATCCAATTAAACGATAAAGATTATAAGAAAATATGAAATTATAACACAATCATTATTTACACCTATAAATTTCTGAATAATCAAACTAATATTCTTTTACAGAAAATATAATCAGCATGTAAGGTTTTTCCTGAAAATTTGATGAATGGTGGGAATGAGATGAAACGTAGAATGTTAACAAAATGTTTTGGAATTATAAGTTTAATCATTATGTTGCTAGGGATTTCTATTCCACAAGCAGCAGCCGAGATAATACATCAAGAAAAGTTTCAAATGAACTGGAATTATATTAAATTCAAAGGTACTGAAGTAAAGGTAAAGGCAGACTTACTAAGAACGTCATCAAAAGATGTTGCATATTGTTTATCACCTGATCTGAATTCACCTAATGGAGATGATCTTTCTGAAATTGGAAAAGAGAATGATTTTGTATATCGTGTCTTACTTTATGGATACCCTCAAAAAACGCCGGCTGAATTAGGAGTTTCTACAAAAGAGGAAGCCTACTATGCAACTCAACTAGCTATCTGGATTGCATCTAAAAAAATTGAAATTGCCGATTCAAAGCCAGAAAACCAACAGGTATATAACCTTGTAAAGCATTTGGTAGAAAAAGCTTCTAAAGGTACTGAAGTTCAGGAAACATATTTGAACGTAATACCTACTGGAAAACAAACTGTAGAGCAAAATGGGGAATATTTTGAAACAAATTTATATAGAGTTCAATCAAATTCAGTATCTGGAGTATACTCAGTTCAAATGGAGGGTGCACCAGAAGGAGCTAAAATTATAAATGAACAAGGTGAAAAAAAGAATGAATTCTCTATAGAGGAAAAATTTAAAGTTATGATTCCCAAAAACGCAACAAGTGGAAATTTCAAGATCAGAGTAAATGCAAAATTGCAGAGCTTACAAGCAGTTACCTTTGATGGCCAACAAAGGATTCAAGATGTAACTGCTTTATTACCAAGAATGAGTGAAAAAAGCAGTACAGATATAGTAGTAGGATGGGAATTTTGGGGGTCATTAAAAATTATGAAGGTAGGAGAAAATAGAGAGGCTTTAAAAGGGGCAGTGTTTGAGGTTGTAAGTGAAAATGGGGATTTTAGACAAGAAATCACTACAACTGAGAATGGGATTGCTACATTAAATAAACTTCCTACCGGTACGTATGTTGTAAAAGAAATTCAGGCTCCAGAAGGTTATGTACTTGATCCTACAATAAAAAAAATGGAAGTAAAAACTGGCGAGATAGCAGAAATAGAAATAAAGAATCAAAAAATAACAAGTGGCCTGGAAATTAAAAAAGTGCATGCTACATATGGAAATGCTAAACAATCTTATGATATACAAAGTAAAGAGGGCGCAATGGAAAATGATCTTGCAAGTAAGGAAAAGCATCACCTGCCATCAACAGGAACGAAGTTTCCAACTGTCCCGTTTGTAGGACTAGGATTGATTATTTTAGGAATCTATATATTAAAAATAGGGAAAAATCATAGTTAAAAACTATAAACAATAAGGGTTTTGTTACCAATGCTTAAAGTTAAATATGCTAAGAAATGTTTTGTGAAAAATGTAGATTATAACAATCCCTAAAATTGAAAACGCTTGCAATAAATGCAATTATGAAAAATCTATATGATATACCTAAACGTGCTCTCCAGGATCAAATACAACGAGCGAATTTATTAAGTATTCCGATTAATCCCATTATTATATGAAACGCCGTATATTTAAGTAAATCTGTAGAAACGTTAAAAAGTAAGTATGAGTTTAATGAAGAACTATTAAAACATATCTCATCATTAGGATGGGAGCATATCAACTTTTTAAGTGAGCATCGATTTGATATAAAAGATTATATATTGAGTTCATTCCAAACTGATGTATATTCATAAAAAGCACGTTACTATTCTCATTAACATAAGAGAATAGTAACGTGCTTTTTACTTTGAGAATAGCCTAAATGCTTAAGTTGATGGATGCGTGGTGCTACCCCATGCCCATCAAGCTAAGGTTTTATTACACCCCCAAAACGATAAAATGAGATGTCTTGTTACAAGAGGGTTTAAAATTTCGTTCTGAGATGCTGCAAAATTTTAACTTGATGGGCATGAGTCTGTACCCTTAAAAAAGAAGTGATGTTTAGAAGAAAGGCGCGATATTTTAAAAGAAATTTGCGGAATTTTACCCCCTTAAGTATTTTTTCCTAAAGAGGATTTTTATGTCCAAAGAAGAACATTTTATATTGAAAAGCGGTTTAAAGAGGTCTGCGGGATAGGTTCTGTGTCTGAATATTAGTCGTGGTTAAAAATGCAAGATGTTTCGCCACAAGGGCATTCTACAAGATTAAATTGATGAATAAAAAACTTTTTTTGAGTTGTGCAGTATATTCTAAATATAATCTCACTTATGAACGAGCAATCAGTCGGTGACGACATCTCAGTAAAAATCCTCTCTTAATGTTATAAAAGAAGCGATAGAAATTAGTAGCCTTTTGTGTCTGCACACTAAACTATTGGAGGGATTAAAATGTTAAACAAAAGTGTCGTCCTCTACACTGAGGAAAATGGTATTGCAAGAATTACATTAAACAGACCGGAAGCACTAAATGCGTTAAACCGAGATGTTCTTGAGCAACTTTCCTCCGTCTTGGACAGGGTTAAAACTAATTCAAGTGTAAAAGCATTGATAATTATCGGTGCTGGAGAAAAGGCATTTTCAGCAGGTGCTGACATTCAGTTTCTCAATAAAGCCACTCCACTAGAAGTACGGGATTTAGCTCAGTTGGCTGTTACGGTTACTCATAAAATCGAGTCATTAGGAAAAGTGGTTGTTGCTGCCATCAACGGATTTGCACTAGGAGGTGGACTTGAGTTAGCTGAATCCTGTACGATTCGTATTTGTGCTAATCATGCTAGATTAGGACATCCTGAAGTTCGTATTGGAGCTGTTGCCGGATTTGGAGGAACTACGAGATTGCCCAGACTTATAGGTAAGGGGCGTGCTACAGAGCTGCTGCTCACTGGAGCCGCGATAAGCGCAGACGAAGCTTATAGAATAGGACTGGTTAATAGGACTGTTGAGCCTGATAAATTATTATCAGAGGCAGAAGCGCTTATCCAAGAAATTCTATCTCAGGCTCCTATCGCAGTAAAAATGACTTGGGAGGCAATTCATCGGGGAGGTAATTTAACTTTAGAAGAGTCCGCACGTCTTGGAGCAGATTATTTCGGCTTGATAGCGTCCACAGAGGACTTCAGAGAAGGTACTAAATCATTTTTAGAAAAGACCAAACCATTATTTAAAGAAAGATAGTTAATCGAACCAATTATTTTGGGAATTAATATAAAGAATGAAAAAAAAAACAGGCCAATAATAGTTTTGATCCCCCATATTATCTTTCCCAACTATCCAACTTGAAGGTAATTTCAATAATAATTCTGCATATTTAAACTCACTTTCTTCATTTGAATAATCCATAGGTGCATCACTCATACCTGTAGTTACGAGAGTTACAAAATCATTATTCATTGACGGAGGAATTATATGAATATTGACTGAAACTCTACTACCAGGAACAATCTCACTTATAGTATTTTGAATAGTTCCAAAGTATTTAGTTACATGCTCTAAGATTTCATCATGATAATCTTGATTTTTACCATTTACTTCGGTTATAGTAGCGGTCAATTCTTTTTGGCCTTCTATTAACTTAACAATTTCCACTTGACCCTGTTCCCTTGCAAAAGTTAATGCATCCATATCTTTCACGGATTCACCACTATATTTAACATTAATATCTATACCGCTTTCGATTAAAAATTGAGCTTTTCCATTTCTAAATAACTGTAGAGATATAAAATTTTTGTTTTGGGGTTATTTCAAAATCTTAACTTGATGGATGTGTGGTGCTACCCCATTACCATCAACTTAAAAGTACTTACTACCCATTATTGTTATAAACGTTATTCTTCCTAGATTAATAAGAAGAGATGAAAAAAACACCTTCACAGGTGTCTTTTTTCATTATAGAAATATCTTAAAATAGATATCTGATGTCATTTATTCAATAAAAAAACCTTTGTTACATCATAGCGCCGTTATCTTTGAATGAATACCATTTCCCATCAATGAAATGTTTACCTGTTGCCATCGCACCGCTAGACTGCAAATAATACCATGTGCCATTATCTTGCACCCAGCCTGTTGTCATCGGGCCATCATAAAAGTAATACCATTTCCCGTTATAACTTAGCCAACCTGCGTGGCTTGCTCCAGTTTTATCATCAAAGTAATACCATTCACCATCAATTAATTTCCAGCCTGTAAACATTGATCCATCTGGATTGAAGTACCAACAAGTACCTCCTTCACACATTTTCCCTGTCCACATGGCACCACTGTCAGCGAAAACGTAACGCTTTCCTCCCTCATCTAACCAACCTTCGTCCCACCCATTAGCTGAGCTTTTCATTGTGCCATTTGCATTTAAGTAATACCATGTGCCCTTATCTTTTAACCAGCCTGTTTTCATCGTTCCATCTGCATTCAGGTAGTACCAATTCCCATTATCTTCAATCCAACCTGTTTGCATCTTAGAAGCCACAAAGTAATACCAGCTTCCTTTATAACTTAGCCAACCATTATGAGTATTAAAATGCGTCCGGCTTTCTTCGAAGTAGTACCATTCATTATTAATCAAATTCCAACCAGTTGCCATTGCTCCATCAGATAAGAAATAATTACCATCAGGATGTGAACCTATCCAATTGTTTACTTTCATATCTCCAGAGCCTGGATTCATGTAGTATATCTTACCATTATATTCAAGATAGCCCTCGTGTAAGTTTCCTCCTTGGTGAACGTAATACCATTCTCCTTCGTACTGAACCCAGCCTTCGTTCGTATATAACGCACCGTCTGCTCCTAATAAATAACATGAACCTTGATTAAAAATATTACCCGTTTTCATTGCTCCACTTTCAGCAAAGTAGTACCACTTTCCTCCATCACTTAACCAGCTATTACTTTTCATTGCCCCATCCGCATTCAAGTAATACCATGTACCATTATCTTTTAACCACCCTGTTTTCTTCACACCATTTTGATCATAGAAATACCATGTATTCCCCTCTTTTACCCAACCTGTTTTCTGCATTGCCTGTTCTGTTTTTGGAGCAAGTTGTTTTACAGCTTCTTGGTTTTCAGCATGAGATACTGCAGGAACTACAAACATTGCAGACATTAAAACTGGTAAAATAACTTTCTTCATTTTCCATATCCCCCAAATAATGAATAATTTTAGTTTTTATTTCCACAAACAGAATTATATTATGATATTTAAATATAATCAATAGTTTTTGTAACAAAAATGTAATCTTTTTTAATTTAACGACACAAAATATCTATTAATGTAATTATCGTTACTTTACAGTTACAATGTAAGTATCATTACACATCTATCAACTTAAGGGATTAATTGTCCCAAAAACGAAAAAGATGAGTCGAATTCTCATAAATAACTGTAAAAAGGTAAAGTTTTCGTTATGGGGGGTGACCTGTTTTCTTAGGTTGATGGCGATGTGGTGCTATCCCAATATTATCTTTACAAAAGTGTATCTTCCCCCCTTTATAATAAATCGAATTCTCTACCTCAGAACAATTTATCTTACTAATTGCATACGAATCCCTAAAACTACAGCTTGCGTGCGGTCTGCCACCTCAAGTTTCTGAATAATGTTATGTACATGGGTTTTAACAATTCCTTCTGAAATATACAGTATATTTGCTATTTCTTTATTCTTCTTTCCATATGCTATGAGTTACAATATCTCAATTTCTCGATCTGTTAATGGTTCTATAAAAGATGAAGCCTTAGGCTGATTTGTTGAAATATTATCTCTAGAATTTATAATCTTTGTGAGCGCTTGTTTCGCTGTCATGCTATTATATAAAGTGGCGCCGCGCTGTATAGAACGTACACCATCTAATAGCTCTTTCGTTTGAGTATCCTTTAATAAATATCCGGCGGCATTTGTACATCCATCAACACGATATCAGGTATGCAGCGCAAAGCAATCTTTCCGGCATCCTTACCATTATCTGCTTCACCTACAACTTCCATATCTGATTGACTATTAAATATATACGTCAGCCCTTGTCTGATGATTGGTTGATCGTCCACTAACATGATTCGAATTTTTTATCGTTTTCATTCGTCGTCCCTCCTATCTCTAGGCTTCATCACATACACGATTCATTAAAGGAATAATCGCTTCCACCTTCAATCCCCCGTCTGAATTAACCGAAAAATTACAAGTTCCCCCAACAGATTGACACCGTTCAATCATTCCTTTTACTCCAAAACCATTTTGGTATAAATTTTCACTTAAAAATTGTCCATTATCGGAAACAATGAGCGATAATTCTTGTGCATGTTCTTGTATACATACATCTACTTCATTGGCAGCAGAATGACGTATTACATTTGTAATGGATTCCTGAAGAATACGGAACATTACAATGCTAATGTCCTCAGACCATTCAGAGAATTCTCCTTTTTCCTTTAGTTGAAACCGAATTTGTGAATTAATTTTTCGACATCTAAATCCCTGCTATACAGAATACAAAGTAACCTACACTCATTTGCGCTTTCTGTTTTTACTTCGCATGTGGCAGAAAAAGGCCCTGACCGCTTCTATGCATGGCCAGATGCTCTCTCCTACCTAAAAAGAAGGGTTTTATGTCCGGTTTTTAATTGATGTATATATAGTTTAAAATTCTTTAACAAATTCATTATGAAATTCTCCACCCTAAAAGTTGCATCATATCTTCATAGAGTCATAGAATTAATCTGTGGTCGAAAACGTAAAGAGCTGCTAGAATGCATTCCTGAAGAATACGAAGAATAAAGGAATGAACCGAAGTAAAAGCTAAAAAAATTAGAAAAGGAAAATGGAGAGATGAATTAAATGTTAAAGATCATCAAACATTTAAAACCATTTGTTGCCTCAATCATTGCAGTTATATGTCTATTATCCATACAAGCCGTATGTGACCTGTCACTGCCAGACTACATGTCTAACATTGTGAATGTAGGTATTCAGCAAAAAGGTGTAGAAAACGCAGTACCTGGGGTTATTCGTAAAAGTGAGCTCGATAAACTTACACTCTTTATGAATGAAAATGAGAAGAAAAAAGTAGATGACAACTATGTACTTTTAGATAAGAATAATCTTTCTCAAAGTGAGCTGAAAAATGACTTAAAAGATTATCCGCAGCTTGATAAAGAACCGCTTTATAAGCTACATACAGAGGATAAAAATACAATTAACGAACTTAACGATATATTCGGGAAACCAATGTTAATTACACAAGGAATTGAAAAAGACGGCTCATCTGCTTTCACTGCGCCAGGTGATAACAAAGCACCGGCGAAGCTTCCGCCAAATACAGATCCTTTTGCAGTAATTGCTAAACTGCCTCAAGATCAAATCGATGCAATGAAAGAAAAGGCGGATGAAAAGTTTAAGAATATGCCAGGCAGCATGGTAACACAGTCAGCCGTTTCATTCATTGAGAATGAATATAAAAAGATCGGTATCAATACAGATAAGCTTCAATCCAATTATATTCTTACTTCTGGCGGAAAAATGTTGCTTTTATCCTTAGTAAGTATGGCAGCTACCGTTATCGTGAGTTTACTTGCTGCAAAAGTGGCTGCTGGATTAGGTAGAGATCTTAGAAAGAAAGTATTTCGGAAGGTTACAAGCTTTTCTAATGCAGAGTTTGATAAGTTTTCCACTGCATCTCTAATCACAAGAAGTACAAATGATATTCAACAAGTGCAAACACTTATGGTTATGCTGCTTCGTATCGTATTCTATGCACCGATTTTAGGCATAGGCGGAATTATTAAGGTACTTACTACAGACCTTTCAATGGGATGGATTATCGCAGTTGCAGTTATCGCGATTTTAAGCTTAGTCATTGGTCTATTTAGCATCGCGATCCCTAAGTTTAAGAGTATCCAAAAGTTAGTAGATAAAATTAACTTGATCACTCGTGAATCTTTAACAGGTATGCTCGTTATTCGTGCTTTTAATAATCAAAAGCATGAAGAAAAGAAATTCGAAAAAGGAAATCAAGATTTAACAAGAACTAATTTATTTGTAAGCCGTTTAATGTCATTTATGATGCCAATGATGATGCTTATCATGAATGCCGTTACTGTACTTATTATTTGGGTTGGATCACACCAAGTGGATATGGGACATATGCAAGTTGGTGATATGATGGCATTTATGCAATATACAATGCAAATCATCATGGCCTTCTTAATGATTTCTATGGTATCCATTATGGTTCCGCGTGCTTCTGTATCCGCACAGCGCATTGCAGAAGTTTTAGATACTGACCTTTCTATTCATGACGCAGCGGAGCCAAAAACATTTGCCTCTGACAAGAGAGGCTACGTTGAATTTAAAAATGTTAGCTTTAAATATCCAGGTGCAGAAGAAGATGTGCTTTCCAATATTACCTTTACCGCAAAACCTGGAGAAACGACAGCTTTCATCGGAAGTACAGGTAGCGGTAAATCAACATTAATCAACTTAATTCCACGCTTTTACGATGTAACAAGCGGCCAAATATTAATAGATGGCACGGATATTAGAGAAGTATCTCAGAAGGAATTAAGAGAGAAAATTGGTTATGTACCGCAAAAAGGAGTTCTATTCTCAGGTACGATCGAAAGTAATTTGAAATACGGTAAGAAAGAAGCAACTGAAGAAGAACTCGCAAAAGCGGCAGAAATCGCGCAAGCTATGGAGTTTATTAACGCGAAACCTGAAAGCTTCCGTACAGAAATATCACAAGGTGGTACGAACGTTTCCGGTGGTCAAAAACAAAGACTTTCTATTGCGCGTGCTCTTACGAAAAAATCGGAAATCTTCATATTTGATGATAGTTTCTCAGCTCTTGACTTTAAGACAGACGCAGCCTTGCGGAGGGCTTTAAACAATGAGATTGCGGGAAGTACTATTCTACTTGTTGCCCAAAGAATAAGTACAATCATGAATGCAGATAAGATCATTGTACTTGATGAAGGAAAAATAGTTGGAACTGGTACTCATGAAGAGCTTATGGAAAACTGTGAAGTTTATAAGCAAATTGCTTTATCACAACTTTCAAGAGAGGAGTTGTCATCATGAGTGATAGAAAAATAGAAAATAGAAGACAAGGCAGTCCTGGTGGTGGCCATGGCGGCGGTCATATGGGCGGCGGCATGAGAAAGATTGAGAAGGCAAAAAATTTCAAAGAAACGATGAATAAGTTACTTCAATACTTAAAGCCATATAAGTTCTCAATCCTAATCGTTATTATTTTCGCAATCGGTAGTGCTGCCTTTGCAATCGTCGGTCCAAAGATTTTAGGTAAAGCGACAACAAAACTTTTCGAAGGACTCGTAGACAAAGTAACGGGCGTGCACGGTGCTGCTATTGACTTTACCTATATCGGAAACATTGCCCTCCTGCTCCTTGGATTATATATAGCGAGCACTGTGTTTTCCATTATACAAGGATATATCATTTCGGGAGTCGCACAAAAGGTATCTTATAACTTCAGAAAAGAAATTGATGAAAAGATCAACCGTATGCCGCTTAAGTACTTTGATAAAACGACACATGGAGAAGTATTATCTAGAGTTACAAATGACGTAGATACTGTGAGCCAAACTTTAAACCAAAGTATGTCGCAAATCATCACATCCGTTATTACAATCATCGGTGTACTCATCATGATGTTATCAATCAGCTGGCAAATGACATTAGTGGCGCTGTTAATACTGCCAGTATCCATGATGCTCATCATGGGAGTCGTCAAGAGATCACAAAAATACTTCAAATCCCAGCAAGAATATTTAGGGCACGTGAACGGTCAAGTTGAAGAAATTTATAGTGGTCACAATATCGTAAAAGCTTTTAACACTGAAGAAGAAGAAGTGAAAAAATTCGAAGAGGTGAATGATACTCTTTACCACTCTGCATGGAAATCTCAATTTTTATCCGGAATGATGATGCCGATTATGATGTTTATCGGTAATATCGGTTACGTAGCTGTATCCATTTTAGGCGGATGGCTCGCTGTAAAGAGAACAATTGCAGTTGGAGATATTTTAGCATTTGTGCAATATGTAAGAAGCTTTACGCAACCAATCGCTCAAGTAGCCCAAATCGCTAACGTACTTCAATCCACTGCAGCTGCTGCAGAAAGAGTTTTCGAATTTTTAGATGAAGAAGAAGAAATTCCGGAAGCAGAAAACCCAGTGAAGCTTCAAGAAGTTAAAGGAGAAGTTACATTCAAAGATGTTCAATTTGGATATAATCCAGATAAGATCATCATCAATAATTTCTCAGCTAATATTAAACCTGGACAAAAGGTAGCCATCGTAGGACCCACCGGAGCAGGAAAAACAACAATCGTAAAACTGTTAATGCGTTTCTATGACGTAAACAGCGGTGCGATCTGTATAGACGGTCACGATATAAAAGACTTTACGCGAGAAGACCTGCGCAGCATGTTCGGCATGGTACTGCAAGACACTTGGCTATTTAATGGTTCCATCATGGAAAACATACGTTACGGTAGACTGGGTGCAACCGACGAAGAAGTGATTGAAGCAGCAAACGCAGCCCACGTTCACAGCTTCGTAAAAACCTTACCAAATAAATATCAAATGGAACTAAACGAAGAAGCAAGCAACGTATCCCAAGGACAAAAGCAACTACTAACAATTGCCCGTGCCCTTCTAGCGGATCCGAAAATACTCATACTCGACGAAGCAACAAGCTCTATCGATACTCGTACAGAAGTGCTGATTCAAAAAGCCATGGAAAACCTCATGGAAGGCAGAACAAGCTTCATCATCGCTCATAGATTATCAACAATCCGTGATGCCGATTTAATCCTTGTCATGAAAGACGGGGATATTGTAGAACAAGGTAATCATGAAGAGTTATTGAAGGCTGATGGTTTCTATGCTTCGCTTTATAATAGTCAGTTTGAAGGTGCGGATGCTTCTTGAGTTAGGTGGGATGAGGGTGAAGATCAGCTTGATCAATTTTATTTTTCTAACACATCTGAACGAATTAATTTTAAATCATCTGTTTTAATTGCACCTGTTGAAGTAGATGATGGTTTAACTTTTGTAGCTGTATCCCAATAATGGCTACCTTGCCAAAACTGTGCAAAAGGTGAATTGATTGTTTTATTTACAACTCCAGCAACTACGGAACCTGGTTTTAAAGTATATTCAGCTGATGGAAGTTTCACTTTATAGCATAAATAACTTTTGCCATATATAAGGCCACTGAAGAAGCCCACTGAAGAAGAAAAAGGAGTTCACCACCTACTATATACAGGTAATGAACTCCTTTCCATTTTCTACATATTAATAAAATACACGTTATTTTTTCACAGTAATCACTTTTTCAGTGCCTTCCTATGCATAAGTGTATTTTGTTATTTGTTATTCACGTACGTATCAAACCATAAATGAATATATCCAGCTGTAATACGCTGTGCTTCCATTAAACGTTTTCCTGTTACCGGTGTTACTTCAGCACGCCATTTGTCAGCAGAGTCTTGTGATACCGCTGCTTTTAGGAACCAACTTTTCGTATTATCATTAACAATTGATGGGAAATCAGCTTTTGCAGCTGATGCTGATGCATGAACCCACTCTTCTGGATTTGTACTTTTCCAATTCCAATAGCCATCTCCATCTGTTACTCTATAATTGTCTTTCACTGTATCAACGAAGTTTTCATATTTTGAGTGGAAGCCAAATGGATGCGAAATGTTAGTAAAGTTTGCTGCATGCATTGGTTGGTTGACATCCCCTAAATAATGAAGTGATAATCCTAAATAAAAGAATGCATTTTTCATATCTTTATTTTGATAAGCTTCACCAGCTAATTTAAAATACTTTGCTCCCGTTTGCTTTGCTTGTTTAGCAAATGGAATATACGTTTTTTCTGAATCAGGATCATAGAAGTGTGAAGCGAATGTGGAATTATCATAGTATGGGTTTTTATAATCTGCAGAATAAATACCTTCCTCCAAATTAGTACGCCATTCATTTAATAGAGCTGTCTCATTTTGCTTCACCACAGTCGTATTTTGGGACATAATATCAATGGCTCTGTTTACAATCCATAAATGAGAACTTACTCCTTCATTATGTACAGATTCCGCTGACCATTTTAGAGCAATAGGTGGATCTTGGCGGTCAATTTCATGTGCAAACGCCACACTTTGAATAGGAGCTGTTAAAGCAATTACAGAAGCTATAGCTAAAATTTTTCTTTTCATAAATATTCCTCCAATTGATGTATAATCTAAATTTCCTTCATATGCTTTTATTGCAACTTATTAGCAAATATATTGAACAATGCGTAATATAGTTAGATAGATTTAATAGATGCTTTATTGTAAAGGTACTAATTCATAGCCAGCGTAGTCTTCAGGGGCAGATATTCCCCACAATTTATCTTGATTTGCAAATAGTTGCTCTGAGGTCTCTAGCTGGAAAGTTGTTATAACTCCATAACTAGATTGCTGTGGATCTGCATTATACCAGTCAGTAGGTCTACCAAGTTTATCTCTAAGATAATCCGTTTTACCTGTTACTAAATCTATTTCCTTCGAATTTTTTTTCTTAACTGTTAAAGTGCTTCTCGATTGGTCACTAAAATAGATCCAGCTTCGATTGCCTGCATTTACATATTTTTTTGTTCCTCCTGCATCAGCATTTGATCCCCCAATCCACATTGACATTGTAATTGGAGTATTATTTCTTACATATCCATCACTCTCTACTCCAGCCGGTGCTTCAAAATTGATAGGTGTACCATAATACTCATTACCTTTTGTATCCTTATGCTTTTCAGCAGCACCGTAATAAGACGAGTTTTTATATTGAATTACATAATGCCAACCCGCAAACTTCTCATAAGTTATTCCAAGTCTATTCTGACCTACGGGTGCTACTCGTTTTTCAAAAGGAATACCTGTCACCCACAAATATTTGTCTACTAGTATATAATCTTTATTTGTGGTAATTGGATCACCATAAATATCAAGTATACGATCGTCCTCAGCTGCATAAGCAGAATTTGTAGGAAAAACAGTTACTATCAAACTAAATATTAGTGCTAAGAATGTAAGTATAGGTAGTTTTCTTTTCATAAACATGTCTTAACTCCTCCTTATTTTTACTAATGGTTTTACCACTTGCGCGCATCGTCTACTAGTAGATAAGCCTCATCCTAGCTAACAAATCTTTCATTTCTCTTTCATAAATGTTACAAAAGTCTTTCAAAGGTCTGACGTATTTGCTAATGAAACTAGCACACAAAGAAGGAAACCTGCATGTTTATTAGCTTTATCGTTAATTTATTTAATCATATATATAAATTATATATAAATATGCAATATTGCATATCAAAATGTATTGATATTAATGTAAGCGCTTACTATAATAAAAACATAAAGATGTACCACATCTTAACACATAAAAAGAGGAGGAAATAACATGGCAATCGCAATGGCAGTTTTAAAATTTTTAGGTGGATTAATTCCAGCCGTACAAGAGCTTTTAAAAGCATTTATGTAAGTTCATTATTCCGCAATTATTTATAAAAATTATCATACAAATGATCTGTATATCAAAGATGAATTGATGTGCAGATCATTTGTGTGAGTAAATTTTAAAAAAAGAATCCCAAAAGGAATTAAGGGATTCTTTTTTATTTCATTCAATTTTTTCTCGAATATTAAATTATTCTTTGTTAAACAGATGAACAAGGAATAGCAAAAGTCTCTTATTCATTACGCTTCGTCGTTATATAATTAAACGAATTTATTTTACTAATAATGAATATGTTCCCTTTCTATTTTCCTCTTCAAAAAATGCAACTAAGTAATACTTCCCAGGTTTCGCTGCAAATTTCCCTTTTATATTATTTCCATCCGCTCGGCCTGTGATTACAGGATTTCCTAAATCCGATTCGTGATACACATCCCAGTTTATTCCAATTCCCTGTTCATCTATAAAAGAAATATCTACTTCTTTTGGAGATGTGACATTGAATGTGTACATATACGCCATATTAGGTCTATCCATATTTCCTTTTGAAAGCTTATTAAAACTAAGTACCTTTGCCTCTTGATAGTTATGACCTGCTGGCTCATCTTTTTTTACGGTAACCGTTGTTTGTCCTCGGCCCACTTTTCCTTTATTATCTTTTACTGTTAGCTTTGCAGTATATGTCCCCTCTTTTCCATATACATGGGTAGGATTTGCTTCTGTACTTGTTGTACCATCGCCAAAATCCCAGAGATACGAAACAATTTTTCCACCTGTGCTTTCTGTACCATCGCTATGAAACTCAACTTTTTCATTTAATATCTCATTGTACGGTCCATTCATATTTACTTTAATCGTCTGTTTTTCTTCTTCTCCCGTTGCAACACCATGGAATACAACATCGTATTCAAATTGATTGTTCGCATTCACACGATAATTGACAAAATACGCTGTAACTGTTTTGTAGCCGCTCCATTCTTTTTGCGCTAATTGTTCTAAAGATTGATTGATTTTCTTGCTCATCGTTTTCCAATCCTCAGATTCTCCTTTTGTTACGCCACCTGTATATGTTCCTTCTAATGTAAACGTATCAAAAAATTGAGACTTATGCTTTGTAATCGTTGCATCTTTTATCTTTGCTACATCTTTAATTTCTTTCTTTACATCAGCTAACGGTTTTGGTGCATGTTCAGCTAAATAATCATCTGATACTTGTGGGGTATTATATGTATCTTGATTATCAATTAACTGCTTCATATAGTCTTGGTATTCTTTATTTAAATTTGGATCCTTACTTAAAGCTTCACGATATGCATCATAATTCTTCACATCATTTGCACGAATGAAATCTTGAATCTTATCGAAAGTTTCAAATTGATGAGTATATAAGTAAGACTGCAGTGCAAAAGAATAATTATAAAAGTCCCATTGCTCTGGTCCTTCTCCATATTTCGAAAATAATGTTCGTTCTGCTGTATAACGTTTCGCAGGATCAGATGATAATCCACTAATTATACTTTTGCGCGGAACAACATTATTCGTACGAGTAGATCCCGCAAAAAATTCTGCATTTCCTTCTTCAAACCAAGTCAAACGTTGATCTTGATACATTTCTCCTTGTCCCCATGATCCTGGAACTTCGTATCTTCCCTGTAAATAGTGTGTAAATTCATGACGGAACAATTCTTCCAAACTATAACGACTTTGCTGCGGTGTACGCTCAAATGTAAAGAACGTTCCTTTTCCTTCAATGTAAATGCCACCATTATTCGTATCATATCCATATAGTTGGCTATTTCGTTTATATTCATCTGGATTATTATAAATTACGATTGTCAGTACATCATCAGCTTTCCCTGATTCTAACGCTCCATCTTTTCCAATTACACGATGATACTGCGCTTTTACTTCTTTAGCAGCCCAATATAGTCTCTTAACCTTTTCTTCTGTTACTTTATCTCCTGTTTTAAATACAATAGAACCGTCATCGAATGTATACGTTTTTGGTAAGTACTGCTGTTGGCCTTCTTCACGGATTTTCTTTAAATCTACTGTATTTCCGTTATAATCTTTTCCATCATAGTTTGTTGAAATTTGCTCTACAGCATTAAAATAAGCTTCACTAAAACGAGGGTACATACGCATTGCTTGTGTAAGTACTTCTAAAGGTTTATTTGGATTACTATGGAATTTCCCGAAACGACCAGTATAATAAACACCATTATTAATTAACCAGGTATTTTCTGTTGTCATTTGATTCAGAAGAGCCAGTCGACTGATTTCATTTATGAAACCATCAATTTTCCCATACCATATTGTTTCATCCGCTTTTTTACGTGTATCCTGCAAGTAAGACTGTATATCGTTATCAATCGCTTGGATAAGATTATACAAGGCGTCCCCTTTATTCTTATCACTTATATATGTAGAAATATTATCGTTATATTGTTTTAATATATTCCCTGCATATTGAACTGTTTCAGCATCACAAGAAGCATTTCTAATTAATTTACCGTATGCAGATACCACTGCATCCTGTTTATCTGTACCAAGTTTAAAATTCGGGTTTTTTGCAATTGCTTTTATTGCCGGTAAACATTTATCACGGAAGCTCCGCTCATATAAATAGTTTACCTCTTTATTATTAAAGCCTACATAAGATACGGAACGTAATACTTCAGCAAATGTCTCAATCCCTTTTGTATCATCTTTTGTAAATGTGCTTCCACGACGACCTAACTCATCAATAATAACCTGGATTCGCTCTTTATTTTGATAAAACGCTTTTGTTTCTTGATTAAATTGATCTAAATCTGTAATTTGATTCCAACTAATACTTGCCAATGTATCGATGAATTCGTCATTACTCATTCTATTTAGCTCTGCTAAAGAATACTTTTGCTGAGATTGTTTTGCCACTGCTCGTTTCACGATCGGAGTCGGACGTTGCGAAAAATCGTTCACTTTTAAACGTTCTTCATAAGACAATGTTTCGTCTGCTTTTGTAGAATGTGCAATTTCATCTGTTGAAGTTTCTATCCCAATTGGTTTCTTTTTTAACACATTATAAGGTGTATTTTCTTCCGCTGATACTTGTGTTTGAATACTTCCAAATGATAAGGCCACTGTACTAATACCGAGCATCATTTGGGTAAACTTTGATTTCTTGTTCATAACATTTCCTCCATTTATAAAATCCATAAAAACACATTATTAATATAACATAATATATAATATAATATTTCATATTATTTCTTTGTATATTTCTGTATACTAGAATACTATATCAAAAAGAAAATGATACGTTTTGATATAATTCGAACAAAAAAAGGCACTCTAATGAGTGTCGAATGAGTACCTTTCTCTGGTTTATAATCTTATTGTTTTAAATCAAATTGAATATGCTAAATGATAAATATTTTGTAAATTACTTGAGCCTTTTGTAAATTATTTAACCCTATAGATTTAGTACGACCAGGTTCATTGTAGTAATATAGATCAACAATATCATATCTGTATGGGAATCTACCAGGATAATAAAAGTTATCTCTATATACTAGTGATAATGAAGCTGAGCTTGATTTTCTGTTTTTCACTTAGATATAAGAGTTAATCAAATATCTACTGGATAATCATATACTTTTCTTAATTTAGATTTATGCAATCTCTCCCTTTTTTTATCATCTCTACATGAATACAAAAGATGAAATTATACTATACATTGCTAATACTTTTCACTTCAGACTGAAATAAAATCACCTTCGATATATTCATCTTAGTATATAAATATTTCAATTCTCTTTCATAAATGTTACAAAAGTCTTTCGTTTTTTTATCCCGCATTAACGGACAGTAACACTCCCACCTCAAAATTCAGCGAAAGCAAAGAAGTTAGGTGCGAGATGAACTGTCCGTAAAAGCCCGATTCGTTCAACTAATAATCAGTGGGGGATGGAGAAAACCCCCACTGATTAAAGTTTCACTTTATATAAAAGCTTTAGGATAATTGTATCTAATCTCTGAATATTAGATTTAGGGGACTCGTCACATCGCTATCAAGCTAAGTTTTTATTCAGATTTTCTAGCTGACTGCTCAACAAATCATCTAGCACCATAAGTCCATCTACTCCTGAAAACAAATCAATTATTTTAAACGTTTTTTCTCAGTATTGGTCTAGCGTTAGAAAGTACAAATAGAGAAAATATTATTTCACCTATAACACTCCCAACAGCAATGCCTGTATTAAATAACCCGAATATTCCCATTCTATAGTCCTTTACTAAAAAAGGTACACTAGAAACTCTTCTCCCTTTACAACAAGTTTAAAAAATCAGAGCCCAATGTAGTGCAGTGTTTAACAAATATGTGTGATTATTAAACATAGAAAAAACCCCTGATTTTTGTTCAAAAATAAGGGGTTTTTGGCAATTTATTTCTTCTCCATCACAGCAAAGTAATTCTCTTCATGATCCGCAAAATTAAACACTCTACCTGAAGGCATATTTACAATTTCTCCGACTGTGATATTTTTATTTAATAAGGTGCTACGTAATTCATCGAGATTTTCCGAAAAAAACATTAAAGAAGGTGTACCGAGATTTAATCCAGGTGACATTTTAGCAACGAATTCCTTATTGTGCAAAATGATGCTTGTTTCTGCGCCCTTTGTTGGAGCAATTTCAATCCATCTCATTCCTTGACCGTTATTTTCTTCAGAAACTACACGAAACCCTACTTTTTCTGTCCAAAAATCCACTGCCTCATCTTGGTTATTAACATACAACATAATTTGACCAACTTTATGAATCATAGACTTCCCCACTCCCTTATATAAGTAAATACCAAACCCGATGCTTCTAATTCTTTCCATCGCCAAGGTTTCTGAAACCCCGTGACAACTTAATAAATACGCTAATAAATGAAAACTTCCTTCTAAAAGAAACGGAGCATTTTCGTTTAAGTAGGAGATTATAAAAGAAAGATAGAATAGTAACAAAAGATTTTATAAGGGAGGTATATCATTGCCAATTTCAAAAGATACTGTTAGTTACATAATTCGTACTGGAAAAATAGAAGATTCCGAGACCATTTTAGACATACAGAAATCCGTTGTTTCCGAAGGCAAGTTTCTCATTTCGTTATCCGAAGAGTTTAAGAAAACGTCATCCGAGCAAAGAGAATGGGTACAAGGCGTATTGGAGAATGAAAGAGAAACATTACTTGTTGCTGAAAAAGATGGTGAAGTTGTTGGTTGGATCGTATTTCTTACCGAAAATAAAAAACGATTGTCTCATACAGGCTCCTTTGGAATCATGATTAGTAAAAATTACAGAGGACTCGGAATTGGAACAATGCTACTACAAGCTTTATTAGACTGGGCAGAGAAAAATCCTCTCATTGAAAAAGTAAGTTTAGGAGTTTTCTCAACAAATCATAGTGCAATATCGTTGTACAAAAAGATGGGCTTCATTGAAGAAGGTCGTAAAATTAAAGAGTTTAAAATGACTGATAATGAATATGTGGATGATATTCTTATGTATAAATTCGTTTAGTAGAATTGATTGAATGAAGATTTTCAACTACAAGACAATCACAGGTACCACGCAATAAAAGCCGTTCTCCTATAAACTACGGAAATCGGCTTTTATCATTTATATTGAACACTTTTATTCATGTAAAAAGATTAAGATTTATTAGCGATTATCATAAACCGTTTTGAATTTGTACGGATTCCTTTTTCAGTTTTGTTTGTTATGATGAATTTCCCCAAAATGTCAAAGTCCTCTTTCTCTTCACCAAATCTTGGTATGATAGGTGTGTGTTTTAATAGGAATAGGAGGTCTTCAGGCGTTTGGTAATAATCAATCGCATCATATTCTAATATTTGCACATCAGTAAAGCCTGCAGACTTCAACTCTCGAACATACTTTTCTTTTAATGTGCCGTCTTTTTCCCCTAAACATTGCCCTCTTCCAAACGTTTCTTTTAAGTTCCATTTATCATGTTCGCTAACTTGCTGCGTCAAAAAGATACCATCTGTTTTTATTACTTTTGCTACTTCTGCTGCAACAAAAGGCGCATGACAACAAGACACAATGTCAAAAAAAGAATGTGGAAACATCAAGCTTTCGGACTCCATTTGGAAAAACCTAACGTTTGATACACTTGCTTTTTCCAAATTAGACTGTGCTGTTTCTATCATTCCACTTGAATTATCAATCCCAATCATGAATAAGGCTGCCGGTGCAATTCTTAATACATTCTCTCCCCCGCCTGTACCAATATCTAGCAAAACATCTGAGGATTTGCATCTCTCTATGACTTCTTCATAAAACTCCCACGTAGCACCTTCTGTTACGTATTTCAGTTTACTAAAATCCCAACCGTTTGATCTTCCGACTTTATCATAAAAATTTTTGTAATCTAATTCATTCATTTTGTGTATCCACCTTCCAAAAGAGTGTAAAAACTAAGTTTTTGAGACTTGTTAACGAAATAGTCCAGTGCCTTAGTTTGATAAGAACAGTGACTACCGCAACGGATTCAAAGCTTATATTTCCGAAAAAGGACAGACTTCTCCCTTGATGGCTGGTACGCGTTTTTTCCAGCCCGAAAACTAGTTACTTCAAACAATACGGAAAGTCATCTACTTCACCTCATTTGAAAGATTATATTTCATTATACGCCGTAACAATTTTTGTATCTATTGTAGAGTTCAGACTATTAGATGAATTCTATTGAAACGTATTTTTAATTCTATTTCGCACTATTAATATAATTCCACCTAAAATTGATAACATCCCTAAAGGCATTGTATTGGATTCTGTACCTCCGGCGTTAGGAAGTTCCCTGTTATCGTTTTTCATTTTAAGAGGAGTGTTGGTTTGTTTCGTCTGTGTTAATTCAGATACTTTCTTTTCTACATTTTGCTTTGTCTGTGTTAATTCAGCTATTTTCTCTTCTACATTTTGCTTCGTACGTGTTAATTCAGTTAATTTATTTTCTATAGTTTGCTTCGTCTGTTTCAATTCAGTTACTTTCTCTTCTTCTACATTTTGCTTCGTACGTGTTAATTCAGTTAATTTATTTTCTATAGTTTGCTTGATCTGTTTTAACTCAGATACTTTTTCTTCTATAGTTTGCTTCGTACGTGTTAATTCAGTTAATTTATTTTCTATAGTTTGCTTGATCTGTTTTAACTCAGATACTTTCTCTTCTGCATTTTGTTTCGTCTGTTTTAATTCAGTTAATTTCTCTTCTGCATCTTGCTTGATCTGCTTTAATTCTGATAACTTCTCTTCTGCATTTTGTTTCGTCTGTTTTAATTCAGTTAATTTCTCTTCTGCATTTTGCTTGATCTGCTTTAATTCTGCTACTTTCTCTTCTGCATTTTGCTTCGTCTGTTTTAATTCTGCTACTTTCTCTTCTGCATTTTGCTTCGTCTGTTTTAATTCTGCTACTTTCTCTTCTGCATTTTGCTTCGTTTGTTTTAATTCTGCTACTTTCTCTTCTGCATTTTGCTTCGTTTGTTTTAATTCTGCTACTTTCTCTTCTGCGCTTTGCTTCGTCTGTTTTAATTCTGCTACTTTCTCTTCCGCATTTTGCTTCGCCTGTTTTAATTCAGATGCTCTCTCTTCTGCATTTTGTTTCGCCTGCTTTAGTTCGGATAACTTCTCTTCTGCATGTTGTTTGATAGAATCGTGTATTTTGACGGTATCAGGAACTTCAGCATTAATGGTGTCAGCTCCTGTTATCATTGCTAAAGCTAGTGTGGATATTGCTACTGTTTTTTTCGTACTCATCATTTTGGACCTCTTTTCTTTCATGAGTAATGAACTATTATGTACAAATCTGAAGATGAAAATATCATAATACCAGTATAACATTATACCAAATGTTTACAAATAAAACTAGAATAGTAGGTCTATGTGTAATTGGAGCCAGTATAGTTATGTGGACATAATGTAGTTCAGTCCTTACAATGGATTTCAAAGAGGAAATGTACCTATGATAAATACGAAACTTCAGGAAAAATTTAACGCATTAACTCTCCCGTAAGAAAGGAAGGTATATATATGACAGAGATATTGAATTTATTTTTATACTTCATTTTGTTTATCCTAATAATATCCATAGTCTGTTTCATCTTATTAGTACTCATGAAGGTTTTCGGAAAACAAATGAATAATCGTCGTTCTGTTGAAAAAGAACTAAAAAAACATTCTTCAATAACAGATACAGCAGGACATAAAGACTCAAACATAACTACCAAAGATGCTGAAGCAGATTGGATGAATGCAGTGATGACAACATCTTTTCTTGCTGCAGCTATGAAAAGTGCCAGTGAAAATTCAAATATCGATCATGATTCAGGAACTAGCAGCGATAGTTCCGATGCAGCAAGCCATACTGATTCATTCGATAGTGGGGACTCATAGGGTGAATCAGTATGAAGAATACTTAGCTGTGAATGATAACATTCGCTAGTTTTGTATACACTTCATCACCAGGCTTATATTTTGTTATATTTGTACCTACTTTCACTACAATACCTGAAGCATCTAATCCTAAAATAATAGGAAATGAAAAAGGCGATTTCTCTTGCAATTCTCCCTTTCTCGTTTTCCAATCAACTGGATTTATCCCACATTAACGGACAGTAACACTCCCACCTCAAAATTCAGCGGAAGCGAAGAAGTTAGGTGGGCCGTAAAAGCCCGATTGGTTCAACTAATAATCAGTGGGGATGGAGAAAACCCCCACTGATTAAAGTTTCACTTTATAGCTGCCGCACAGAATATCAAGAAAATTGCCAACCACTTAGCCTAACTAGGCTAAGTAGCTGGCAGGCCTTTTTGATTCTTTTTTAGTTTAGCGAGAATGCTTTGTGAATAGATGAATTGCTTTTTCAGGTACATAGAATTTTCCATTGCTTTCTACAACGATGCTTCCTAATTCATAATCTTTTCCATCGATACGGATCATATTTTTATTAACAAACAATTGAGCCTCCGCTTTATTGTGTTTTACTACAAGCACCGGGTTTGCTACATCTTTTTTGTCAATCGTTACAGTTGCACCAATTTGTTTAAAGGCTGTTTCGGCATCTAAGAATAATTTGTTTGTTAATTCTCCTAAGTGAAAGCCCATTGCTTTGGCCATTGTCTTCGCAATGTCCGTATTTTGGACGAAACCGTATGGCTTCCCGGGGCCGTAAGAGTATAAGAATACATCTTCACCCGTATGACCACCTGTTGTAAAACCGATGTTCGCACGGTTGGCCAATAATTTAGTAAGGATTGGACCTACATCGGCTTTTTTTTGTGCAGCTTTTAACTTTTCTTTTTCATCATCAGTTAGGTTATCTAAACCGTAAAGTGCAGCTACCTCTTTTATATTAGATAAATCATCTTTTAGTTTATTTGTAGCACCTTCAAGTGTCATTTTTGCCTTTTTCAGTGGAGCAATGTAGGCAGATACCGGTGTGGTATCATATCCTTTTGTAGTATTTTTATTACCAATGGAAATACCGCTGTTACCATGGTCCGCTAAAGCAATGACCATCGTGTTCCCATCTTTTTTCGCAAACTGTAACGCTTCTGCAACTGCAGCATCAAATGCCAATACATCGCTAATCATCCCGATTGGATCATTGGCATGTGCTGCCCAATCTGGCTTACTGCCTTCTACAAATAAGAAGAAACCATCTTTATCTTTTGATAATGTTTGAATTGCTTTTCTCGTCATTTGGGAAAGTGTTGGCTGCTCAGGGCTGGTCGCTTCACGATCCATATCGAACGCAAGTGCAGCATTTGAGAACGAGCCCCAAATTTTATCGGATTTGGAGTTTAACAGGGCATCCTTTGTTTCCACAAAGTCGTACCCTTTGTCTTGAATCACTTTTATTAAATCTTCGTTGTCTTGCCGGATTCCACTGCTTGCCGCAGGCTGAAGTACTGCCTTTCCCCCGCCTAACACGACTTCTATATTTTGATACACTTGCTGCTCACCAATCACCTCAAAATTTTTTCGAATAACATGGTGAGCAGAAAAACCAGCCGGAGTAGCATGCTGAATTTCCGATGTAGCAATGATTCCTGTTGCGCGGCCGGAACGTTCTGCTCCTTCTAAGACGTTGGCAACTGGACGAGACTTGTCTTCTTCTTTGATTTGTTCTAAGCCAGGTGAATTCACAACAGAAGGTAATACGCCCACGTAGCTTGAATTTGATTTATTTCCTGTCGCTAAAGCTGTTGCTGCTGGCGCTGAATCGGTAATAGCTGATTCTGCCGAATAAGTACGAACGCCTCCTGATACGATTTGATCTAGTGCAAGAGGTGCACCTTTATACCATCGAGCCAATGTTGTGGCTGAAGAGCTTGTCCCATCCATAACCATCATAATGACATTTTTTGGTTGCTTCCCTACTTGTGTCGCCTCAGCCTTTACCTCGTTATCGTTCATCATGCTTCCTGCACCTAACGAACCTAGTGCTACTATTCCCGCTAATGTTAATCCCATCATCTTTTTACGAAGAGTAGTCATTGTTGTCCCTCCAAAATTTTTCAGCATCCCCAATCTAACATTCGTATGTAAACAAGCTGTTTCTTCTTATTTAGTAGTACCCTATTGTCACGAAGCTAACAATAACTCGTTCCCTTTGCAGCCAAGTAGTTGCAAAAGTTTTTACAGGAATTACTGTTACTGTTTTAACCGAATCCTAATTTTTAATATTATAATGAATACAGGATTACCAGAAAATACAAACAAAGGAGAGACCATATGAATGATATGAAGGATAATTTAATCCCCCTTTTAGAAGAGTTAAAAAAAGAACCTACGAAAGAAAATGTAACCGAAATATTAAAAGAATTCGGTGTACAGTCTCCGGAATATTGGGCTAAAGATGAGATAGAAGGTAAAGAAGCTGTTCTTGCTAGCTTTCGTTTTTTAAGACCCTTGCAAGAAATATTAGATATGTATTTATATGACAGTGAAGGCTGGGTTCAACACTCTAATGAACGTGCTAATGAACAAGCGACTCCCGCTTCAGACGATTTGATTATAAAAGAAATGGTGCAAGCAGGAATCTCGCCTGAAAAGATAGGATTGTTTGCGTACTGGATAGCTAGATCAACTATTAACGAGATTCTATATCGTCTATCTGATCCATGCGGTGGAGATTATGATTTACCAAATGAAGGAGAAGAGCTACCCTCTTGGAGACTAGAGGAATATACAGCGCAAAGTGGAAATCCAATGAACGTAGAACGTACAGGACGGCTTTTACTTGAATTACATAATATTTTTCCATTCCATAATCCAGGTGAAAAATAAGAAAAAAGACAAACAATTGAATTCTCTCCCCTCTAGCATAATAGCAGGGAATTTTTTGATCATGTAGAAAAAGGTCATATGCTATATTCTTCAACTATGTGAATCGTATAGTGAATCGAATGATATAAGGGTGGGAGTTAATGTGTTAAGAAAACCAAAGAGATTACAACCGGGAGATCGCGTCGCGACAATTAGTCCTTCTTGGGGAGGCGCAGGCGATCCGGAACTGAGATGGCGTTATGAGCAAGGGGTAAAAAGATTAGAAGAAGTTTTTGGTCTTGTGGTTGTACCTATGCCAAATAGTTTGAAAGGCTCTGATTATATTTACGAGAATCCACAAGCCCGTGCGATAGATCTAATGACGGCATTTCAAGATAAAAGTATTAAAGGGATCTTTGCCAATATTGGCGGAGAAGATAGTATTCGCCTGCTTCCTTATATTGATTTTGATGTTATACGTGAGAATCCAAAAATTTTTATGGGATATTCAGATGTGACCATTCCACATTTATTTTGTCATAAAGCAGGCATTTCTTCTTTTTACGGTCCAGCTATTTTAACCGATTTTGCTGAAAACGTTGAAATGGATCCATATACGATTGAAATGGTTAATCGAATCCTTTTTTCAAATGAGACGATTGGCAACATTCAACCCGCTACAGAATGGACAAGTGAGCGTTTGGAATGGATTGAATCGAACAAACATACACGTCGCACTATGCAACAAAATACTGGATATGAACTCCTTCAAGGATCCGGCATCGTACAAGGCCGTTTAATCGGAGGTTGTATAGAAGTACTAGAATTCGCAAAAGGAACAGAACTTTGGCCTGAGAAAAAATATTGGGAAAACAGCATTCTATTCTTTGAAACATCTGAAGACAAGCCAGATCCAACTTATATTAGATATTGGTTACGAAATTATGCAGCGCAAGGCATTTTACAAAACACGAATGGAATCATTTTCGGCAAACCGAAAGACGAGAAATATTATGAAGAATATAAACATGAAATTCTAACAGTTATGAAAGAATATAGTTTAGAAGATTTACCGATTCTTTATAACTTAAATTTTGGTCATACCGAACCTAAGTTTATTTTACCTTATGGTGCAATGGCAGAGATTGATTGTGAGAAAAAGACATTCTCGATTTTAGAGAGTGGCGTGCAATAACGTAAAATTACCATCATTAAGGGGTCACTCCTCCCCTGCTGATGGCTCTCAGGATGTATTCCTATCGAGTTCTATACATGTGAACGAGCACGTTGTCACAGAAGAAACTTTTCTTCCGATAACGTGCTTTTTTATTTACATAATGTTCCTTGGCTTCAGAAAAAGATATAATATAAATCTCGAATATACATTGAATTCTTTATACTATCACGAAAAAAGGAGAGTGTATGTTGAAAAAACAAACAATAATAATAGGTATTACTGTATACAGCTTATTATGTATGGCATCTATATATACATATACAAAACAAATAGCCAATCCTGTTATGAGTGATGTGGGCAGATTGCTTCCTACAAAGATTAAACGGGTTGAAAACGTGGAGAATGAGCAGACCTTAAAGAAGCTAGTTAAAGATACAAATGCTTCAGGTGAGAAGATTTCAATTGCGGGCATGCAGCATAGCCAAGGCGGACAGACCTATTATCCAAATGGTACAGTGCTAGATATGAAAGGTTATAACAAAATATTAGAGTTTGATCCAGAGAAGAAGAGAATTCGCGTGCAAAGCGGCGTGACATGGGATGATATTCAAAAGAAAGTAAATCCATATGGTCTTGCTGTTCAAGTGATGCAGTCTCAAAATATTTTTACAGTTGGTGGTTCGTTAAGTGTAAATGTACATGGACGTGATATTCGTCATGAAGCACTCATTGATACAGTAGAATCATTTCGATTGTTAATGGCAGATGGTACGGTTAAGAATGTAAGCAGGGAAGAAAATGCTGATTTGTTTCCTTATGTTATTGGTGGCTACGGGTTATTCGGTGTGATCTTAGATGTGACGCTTAAGTTAACGGAAGACGAACTATATGAAATGCAGACGAGAACGCTAGATTATAAGGAGTATACAGCATATTTTAAAGAGAAGGTAAAAAAGGACGAGAATGTTCGAATGCACCTAGCGCGTATTTCCGTAGCTCCAACCTCATTTTTAAAAGAAATGTATGTAACAGATTATGTTTTAGCAGAGAACCAAAATAAACGGGAAGAATACAGCAAACTAAAGGAAGAAAATATTATTGCTGCACCGAAATTATTCCTTGGATTATCAAGGTATAGTGACTGGGGAAAGAATACGTTTTGGGATATGCAAAGGAACTACATTGAACGCATAAATGGAACATATGAAACTCGAAATAATGTGATGCGATCAGATAGTACTTTTATGGAATACGAAAATCCAAATCGAACAGAGGTTTTACAAGAATATTTCGTACCTATCGATCACTTTACAGCGTATATAGATGATTTGCGAAATGTATTAAACAAAGAAGAGTTGAACCTTCTTAATATTACTATCCGTTATGTAGAAAAAAATGAGAATGCGGTTTTATCCTATGCAAAGGATGATATGTTTGCACTTGTACTCCTTATTAATCAAGGACGTTCTGAGGGTGAAATAAAGAAAACGAAAGCAGTGTTAGGGAAGATGATAGATGTTACTTTAAAGCACAATGGCAGTTATTATTTACCCTATTATTCTTATCCAACAAAGCAGCAACTTAAGAAGGCATATCCACGTATAGAGGAATTCTTTCAAAAAAAGAAAGAGAGTGATCCGCAAGAACGATTTGTAAATCTATTTTATAAGGAGTACAGTGAATGACATATAGAAGATTTGTAACTTCGCAAAGCATAATTATGATGGCTGGTAGTATGGTATTCCCCTTTTACATACTGCTGCTTCGAAATGTTGGAGATAGTTTCTCTCAATTTGGTTGGGCATATGGCTTATTTGCGTTAACTTCCGCTTTAGTCTATCCACTAATAGGAAAGATCTCTGACAAATTTGGAGATAAAAAACTATTAATTGTATATGCTTGGTCTATGGCGGTATTAATGCTCTTTTTTCCCATTGCTACAGAAGTTTGGCATGTTTACATTCTGCAAATTATTATGGGTTGCTTAGGTGCCGTGCAACGAAACACCGAAAAAACTTCACTTGCACGAAAAGTAGAAAGCAAAGAAGCGGGCTATGAAATAGGAAAATACCACGTATGGACTTCAGTTGGCGGTGCAGTAGCTGTCATTGCAACAGGGTATCTAGTAGATTTTTTAACGATTGGTACCATTTTTTATATTGCTTCCGTTTTATATATGGTGAGCGGTATTGTAATAGGAAGGCAGCATAAGTAGACAGTAATCTATCTACTAAATAGTGCTTTTTTAGTATTCACTTGGACAATTAATAAAAAAGAGCATTAGCACTGCTCTTTTTTGTGGTTCTAGTGCAAGAATTTTATCAGTTTGAACTAGTCTGTTTTTAACCCCTCCACAAACTTCCCAAACTCCTTCAAAAACCTTAGCTGCATCCCTCCAACAGGTCCGTTCCGATGCTTTGCTATCTGAATTTCTGTTATATCTTTATGCTCCGTCTCCTTATCATAATAATCATCCCGATACATAATCACACCCGCATTCTGCTCAATCTGCCCTTTCATCCTTAGATCAGACCAAAGCAGACGCTTATCTTGACGCGACTCTACCCCGCGGGACAATTACGACGGCACTACGACGCACACGTTTAAATCACGTGCTAGCAGTTTACGGGAAACCTCACCCATTTCTTGAAACACGTTTCCTCTATTGGTCGAATCACCTGTAATAAGCTGCAAATAATCAATACTAATAACTAGAAATTGAAGAATTTAACATACTTTCAAAAATAGCGAATTGTTATGGTAATATTTCCAATGTATAATTATGGTATTGTTTGTTTTTATGAAAAAAATACGGGGGAATTTTTAATGAAAAAAATCATACTAGGGACACTTACAACTTTCTTTTTATTGGCTGGATGTAATAATTCTACTGAAAGTAAACCAGTCGATACAAAAAAGACTGCGGCAGAAGAAACAACTAAATCTACAAAAAATGAGGATAAACAGGATACGAATCCGAAAAAAACTGAAGAAGTTTTATCACCTACCAATCAGAGTACAAAAGATTTCATCACACCATTATTAGTAAAATCAGAAACACCTGCTGATATTATGACAATACAAATGCAAGAAGATAAGAAACAAAAATTTGAGGAAATTACGAAAAAAACGCAAGCGAGTATTCAAAAAAATTATGATTGGTACATAGAATATTTAAAAACAGTACAACCTGGAGAAAGATTACCTTACCATGAAAACATGGGAATTACACAAGAAGAATATGAATTCTTCTTATCATCTGATCAATATATGAAACTTGTTAAAGGACAAGAAGGAAAAATTCACTTCAAAAAGATCAGTGACAATGTATACGAGATTCAAACGAGTTCTCCAATCAAATTATTAAACAAAGTTCAAATTGATTTTGCTAGCAATACATTAAAAACAGAGTTTGGCACACTAAATTACGATGATAAAATCGAAGCTGCTGATGGTCAAAAAATAACTGGTAGATGGAATGGTGAACAGTGGCGACTAAGCAATGATAACTTCAATGTAAAGTATGCAATTGGTCAGCTGGAAGACTCTAAGAAAACAATTATTTACATAACAGCAAAAGGTCTTTTAGATGGTAAAACAATCAATCAAGAGCAAGTAATCGAATTTAAAGCTCAATAATTCATACGCTAAAAAGGATAGATAGTGGTAGAACATTCTACTGCACCTATCTTTTTTATCTTATAAATTAAAAAATATTAATCAAAGTATACCTTTTATTCAGGATATCTACAGCAACAATACTTTTAATCTGTATTTATAGGGGGAGCACCCCATGCCTATCAAACTAAGAAAATAAGTTACCTCAAAACAAAAATTCACTCCATCACAGTGGTCTATGAGAACTATATAAATATGATAGATATAGGGATAACGACACTTATGCGCCTACGGGTGAATAATTAGAATCGGCAAATAATTCCTACCTATACAAAAGGATGACGATTCCGTAATCAGAAAGGTTTCAGACTTATCCCTCCATATGAAGAAAGGACTAGGTTCATGACAACCCCGTCCCAAATTCCCTCTCATTTACTTTTGTTTTGTATATCGAATCGTTTGAAAAGATTCTGGATCAAACAACTGGATTTTCCCCTCACCAAAGTTCTGAATTTTTAAGTTGTCATTCTATGATAATGATAGTGCCATTCAAAATATTTCTTATTTTCCTGATTCCAATAAAAACACTTTCTACCGTTTATTTTCGTAAGTTCATTTAGTGAATTTTACAATTTTTCCAGAGTTCATATCCTCTATGCAATCTACATATCCTAACGAATTCACAGTAATATATCCTTCTTCGAACCATACATCACAAGCCTTGCACATAGGTACAACAACGTTTACATCCTGTCTCTCTCGAATGTCACATTCTAAATGTTTCTTTATATAGGTTGCTGTCAATCCTTTTAAGGGAAAATGCCTTCCACAAATGCCCAGCTCGTTTTCCCCCAGTCCTCTATCGTATAATGAAGCGGCTTTTACGAATGTTTTTCTATAAGATGAATTTGAAAATATCCGATTCTGTTATATCTAACATCCTCGTTTTTTCTTTACATGTTCGAGAAGATTCAACTTTGATCTCTTACTATATAAACTCCTATGAAATACGATCCCTTATTTTTATTTCCTTCCAGAATATATTTCTCCATCTCCTAGTTAAATACCGTCCAAGGTTTATGCAGGGTTTTTCAATAAATAAATACCCCAATGAAGATAGTAAAAAAGAAAGAGAAAAGGAAAGAAACACTATTAATATGGTAGGTAGTTTATCATAAAATAAATACATAACTGAGAATAAAGAAACAAGATGATATAAATAAAGACTATAAGAAATCTTTCCAAGAAAAACAAATACTTTTCTTCTTAATAACGCACTAAATGTCCATGAAGAGATACTCATAATCATTACCATACAAACCCCAAATGAGACAACGTAGTTTCTCAATACATAATTGTTCAAAAAATCCACTTCGCCAATTATTCCTTCGTACATAAAACAAATAATTGCAATTAGCAGTAATGCAATTTTTATCATTTTATTCATATTTAAAACATAATGGAAAATAAAATAACGATACTTCGCTAATAGAGCTCCCATAAAAAAAAGAGTGATGTAGTGAAAACTTAAAAAACTACTAGTTATGCTTCCACTAGGATTAAACAAATACAAACCCATAGTCGAAGAAAAACTTAGAACAATAAACCATAATAAGGAATATTTGAGCCTTTTGCGTATAAAAAAGAAAGTCAGAAATGGAAATATAATCGAAATTCTCATTTCATGAACAAGAGACCATATAACATTGTTATATGCGTCTGTGTTATACTCACCGATAAAAACAAGATGTTGTAATAATAAAGCTGGTGTATCTGCAGTGGTCCATGATTTACTAAACCAATCACTAATAAATGGCATATCATTACGACTAAAAAGCATTTTAGCAATAATAGAAATGCTGATTGCTACTAAATATGGTATATAAATTCGGCAAATCCGTTTTATTATGTATGTATCATAATGAAATTTCTCATTATTAATAGATAAATACAAAACAAAACCACTCAATACAAAAAAGAGAATAACAGATTCGTTGCCGCTACTAAAAAAAAGACGTAAAGGAGTTTCCTTGAATAAATAAATTATGAAGGGACTGTTTAACTCATACTGATAATTTTCATACGCAGGCAATAGCATCATATGATGCCCGATTATTACAAGAAGTGCTGCTAATCCTCTTAGAGAGTCAAACTCCTCATATCTTTTCATCATATTACACCTACTAAAAAGATTTTTATTAAAATACAAGGTGACTTCAATCTTGTTGTTTACAGAATTATAATGTTACTTATAGTTGCAGGAGAATAATGGAGTTCTAAAATGCGTTCTATATATACTCATTTCGCTTTGATACATACGAATACTAGCCACCCATTTCTACGGTGATATGGGGCGAAGGATTACGTTTGAAATCCTTCGTTTCAATTACGAGGAACAGCTAAACCTTACATTTCCCCATATTTTGTATCGATTATTCGTTGATAGCAGTCATTTCGACTATTCGCTACGTCTTCCTACTTAAGCGAAAGAAATTGGCAAATCTACTCTTTCTTTTAAGAATTGTGATACTTTTCTCTAGTTGCTTATATAAATGCGCTTTCATTCATTAAGGGGGGTACTCCTCTCTTAATTTGTTTAGTCGCAAACTTAAAAATCTCTTGTATTTTCCCTATTCACAAGACAAGTATATTTACACAAAATATTTTACGCTACCAAATATAACATGTATTGGTAAAAAATGAAAATACAGAATGATTATTCTTTAATAGGCAGCTAAAAAAGAATTCCATAAAGAATAAGGGATTCTTTTTTATTTCGAACATTCATTTAATCCACGCTAAAAAGGTAAACATGGAAAAGCAAAAGTTTCTTAGCTATCGCATTCTATTCCTATATTAATTCAAATGGATTTATAAATATTCTTTCTGCACTATTACATACTGAAAGTAAAGGTAGAAATCTTAAAGTATTAAAATCTATTTCCTTATTATGTTCATGTAGTGAGCAGAATTATAAGGAAATGGATTCTACATATTTTCAAATAAAGTGAAACTTTAATCAGTGGGGGTTTTCTTCACCCCCACTGATTATTAGCCCGACCAATCGGGCTTTTACGGGCAGGATCCCCCACCTATCTTCTTTGCTTTTGCTGAATTTTGAGGTGGGGGTCTTACTGCCCTAAAATAGCGGGATAAACAGAGAAAATTTTTGAGGTAAGAGTATTATTTCTTATAAATAGCGAGGTAAATTGAGTTGATGCATTATATATATGTGATCAAGTATTACACATATCTCACCTAGCTGTTAAGATATCAAGCCTATATCACGGTATACTTTTCACGATATTGTCTAGGAGTCATGTTACATATTTTTTTGAAAACTCTTGTGAAATAACTTTGATCATAAAAGTTAAGCCAAGCACAAATATCTGATAATGGATATGTAGTTAATGTTAATAGTTTTTTTGCTTCTTCTACTCGTTCCCTTTGAATATATTCACTTAAAGGAATTCCTACTTCTTTTTTAAACAATTTAGATAAATAAGTAGGATTAATGTCAAGTAGCGTAGCGAGATTATTGAGAGATATTTCATGGTAAATGTTTTTTCTAATATGATTTAAACATGTAGTAATTGTATTCGAATATCTTTGAATACTATATTCTTTAACACGATCAGCAAAAGCACATAAAGCGTCCTCAATTAATCTATTGACCGAATACATGTTATCTAGTTGTTCAATGGTCTCCATATAGAGAGAACTAAGCGAAAAAGCAATTTCTGGCGGGAGATTCCCCTCTATTGCATAACGAGTAGCTAAAGTAATGGCCATTATTCCATTATTTTTTTGATTTCTTAGTTGATTTCTTTTTGATGAAATTGCAGCATCTTCTTGCGGAAATGCATATGCATATTTTATTAATTTTTCTTTGTCCCCTTCTTTAATGCTTGTGAAAATTTTCCGTTCCAATGATATATCGTAATGATCAGAATTATTTTGACGCCGGGCTGAAATATATAAATCAGGATTCGCAATTTCATAGGAGGTTTTCTCCAATAATTTATTTTCTCTCCAAACAGCACCTACATCTAACTTTTCTTTAAAAATTATGTAATGTAATAAAATTCCTATATCAATTAAAGTTATTTTTTTTATCACAGGTATGGAATGATAGTATTCAATTCCATCTTGTATTCTAACATTTCCCCCAAATTCATTCATAAGTCTAATGGCCATATCTTCTGATACCTTGGGATATGTAGAGGGTCCAATAACAAAGGTTCCTTTTATATATTCATGATCTACTATGTGAATAAAAACGAAATTTTCTAGATAACTGTTCCCTCTCATAAGCGGAAAATTATAGAGATCATTCTCTTGAAAAAGCTCACTAAGTTGTTCTTCCTGAGAAGAATAAAAAGGACTGCAAATATCATTAGAAGTAGATTTATATAAGATTTTTTCATCTGTAGATAAAAATTGAATAGATACTTGAAACGTTTTATATAAAATATCACACAAATATTGTATATCCATAGAATGATTCATTATATTCTCCTTTTAACTAGCTAAGATTATAAAGCTTCATATAAAAACCAAACATTTTAATTCATACATTTATGGATTTATAAATAAATTTGCGAAAAGTTAAATATACCCAAAAATTACTAGTATTTTCAATAAAATACAATTTATATCAAAATATTACCATAAATATTCAGAAAAAACACTTATTATTTAGATTTATAAGAACAATAGCATAATGATCAATTTCTTTATTTAAGTAGCCATTTGATTAATTTATTTGTTATGTACACCTTTTTTGTAGTCATAGAAATTTCAAAAAACACACTCACATATACCCCCTTGGCACTCTTAGCTTGATGACGATGTGGCTATACCCTACATAGTAAAAATTTAGGAAGAAGCATTCTGTTCAATTTTTGTTCAGATGCTAGGTTTATAATTTTTTCACCCTAGTATAAATGTTATAAGGACCTTTTCAAAATCAAAAGTGATAATTCCCATTCGGAAAATCACGCCAAAACTCTACTATTAAATTGAAAAAGTGGTGAACTAGATGAATGAAAAAGTAAAAATAAAAGAGTTTATGCAAGTTTTAAAAAGGCGATTCTTAATTATTATACTTACGACAATTTGTACTAGCGGGTTCATTATTATTTCATCCATGTACCTTATGAAACCGATTTATCAGTACTCCACCCAAGTTCTTGCTGGATCTTTAGGCGTAGAAAAAGAGGAAAATCCAGTAAATAGAGTACAAGATAACAAACAGCTAGCTCTTTCATATATGGATATCATAAAAAGCCCATATATCATGATAGGTGTAAAAGAAGAGTTAAAGCTAACTCGTTCAAGCTATGATTTGCTTAAACAGGTTTCCGTTACTAACAGAAATGATTCACAGATTATTACGATTTCAGTGAAAGACTCTAATCCACAATTAGCTAAAAAAATTGCACAATCCGTCGCAAAGCAATCCATATCTAAATTTAAAGACTATGCAAATGTAAACCGCCTTAATATTCTTAGTGATTCCGGGGTGACGGAAGAAGCCGAACTGCTTTTTCCAAAACCCAAATTCATTATAGCCATTTCAATCATAATTAGCTTTTTTGTCGGAATTGGCTTGGCAATTCTACGAGAACACTTTGATGATTCAACTTACAACAATCGAGAACTCGAACATCTTGGACTCCCATTATTAGGAAGAGTGAACTTAAATACCAAAAAAAGAAACAACAAGCAAAAAACAGCTTATAAAAGCTTATCTTCAATGAAACAAGGTGAACATAATGACCCTCAAATTTAAGAGGAAATATTTCTTTAATCCATACGATATCACCATCAAAGAACGATTTTATAGCATATGTAACCATATTGAACCGAACCTTCAAAAGGAAAAACCAATATTAATGATTACTTCACTTGCACAAACACAAAATATAACCAATGCTACTGCTTATTTGGCCCTAGCTTTTTCAGAACAACGAAAACGAGTGTTGGTAGTGGATGCGAATCTGCGTCAACCTTCTTTACATCATGTGTTTAATATCGATCATTCATTTGGCCTAACCACCTTACTCCTAAGAGAGCAAAATAAGGATACTACAATAAAAATAACGGATTATCTATCTTGTTTATCTACAGGTGAAGATCTTTATGAGCCAGTGGCATTGTTAACATTAGAGACCTTCCCAATCCTAATTGAGGAGTGGAAAGAGCATTTTGATATCATTCTGTTTCACACATCCGATTTCCTAAACACACCAGATGCACAAATCCTCGCAAAACATTGTGATGGGATTGTTTTAGTGATACAGGAAGGCCGTGATAAGTTAGATAAGATTACGAATGTAAAAAAACAACTAGAACATAGCAACCATGAAATAATCGGTACAGTCATTATTTCATAAAGGGGGGTAACTTTTGGACCCAAAAATAAAGATTGATAGACAGGTGGAAATACAAGTAAAACCTCTATCAACTTCATCCTACCTTCTTGTTAAACGACTTATAGATTTTGTTTTTTCGCTTTTCATGCTGTTACTTTTATCACCCATTTTAGTTCTTTTTTGCATCCTTATCCCAATCGAATCAACTGGTTCTCCCTTCTTTTATCAACGGCGTCTAGGAAAAAACGGAAAAGATTTCAAATTAATAAAGTTACGCTCCATGTTTTTAGATGCTGAAAAAAACGGTCCTCAGTGGGCAAGTAAAGAGGACCCTAGGGTTACAAGAATAGGTACGTTTATAAGAAAAACTAGAATTGATGAAATCCCTCAAGTTATTAACGTGTTAAAAGGAGATATGTCACTCATTGGCCCTAGACCTGAAAGAGAATATTTCTATAAAAGGTTTGATAAGTCATTGCCTAATTTTAAACATCGTTTACTTGTAACGCCTGGAATAACAGGATTGGCGCAAGTGAATGGTGGATATGATCTAACTCCCGAAGAAAAATTAGCATTCGACTTATACTATATCCAGCATAGATCATTCGCTATGGAAATCAAGATTTTATGTCGAACACTGGTCATTGTATTTACTGGAAATGGAGCTAGATAAATATTGAAGGGAAGAATAAAAAATGAAGAAAGTGCTAGTAACGAAGGGCTTCGGATTTATCGGATCCCATATTGTAGACAAATTAATTCATAATCATTATGAAGTGGCTGTGTATGATAACTTATCCACCTGATCCGTAAATAATGTTCATTCGAAAAGTATAGCTTTCTTTGATAACGTAGAAGATGAAAGATCATTAGAAAAAGCGATAGAGGCGTTTAAACCTGACTTTGTAGTTCACCAAGCTGCGCAAATTAGTGTACAAAATGTTTCCCCCATTTACCAACCTGCAAAAGACGGTGACGTCAAAGAAAGTTTGCTCTGCAATAAAAAGCGCATTCAAAAATTAGGCTGGCAACCTATATATGCATTGAAAAAAGGTCTTGCGAATACATATGATTATTACCTTAAGCAAAAAGACGCTATTTTACCTAGTGGAAAAGAACCTACATCTGTACTTAAGTGACTTTACAGTTGTGAATTGGGAGAGAAATAAGTGAATAAGAAAACAAACTCAATTATTAAAAATATATTCCACTTACTTTACAGCACGATTTTAGCTAATGTTTTAAATGCAAGTACGCTCATACTATTGGCAAATTACTTTAACTCAAAGAACTATGGAATATTTAGTGTAGCACTAGCTCTTTCCATGGTCATGCATTTTTTTACAGATTTAGGAGTCAGTAATACGTTCCTTCGAGAAGGAGCAAAAAAGGAAAACCCAGGCACTACATTTTTTTCTTATATAAAAGTTCGAGTAGTATGTTTACTTTTAACATTTGTTATTTTTTCTTTCGGTATCCACGTCTTTTATCATGAACAACAAATTCTTTATATGATGTATAGTTTAATGATTCCTTTAATCATCGGCCTAGTGCTGCAAAGCATAGGCATAACCTACTTTCAATTATCTGAAAGAATGCAATTTATTGCATCCATAAAAATCTTCTCAGCCATTGTATTAGTCACATTAACCATTTTGTGTATAAGCTTAAAAGTGGATATACATGTAACAGCTTTTTTATATGGTTTTTCTTATTTAGCTGGAGGCATTTACTGCCTGTATTTACTCAGAAAAAACATGGAATTTAAGTGGAAAGTCCCTTTTCAAAAAGAATTATTGATCAATATTAGCCCGTTCTTAATTAGTGGGTTATTTATTATATTAACTCCTCAACTAGGTCCATTAGTATTAGAAAAAACACTTCCCTTAGGGCTTGTTGGGCTCTTTGCAGTAGCTTACCGAATCCCCTCAGCTCTCTATCAAATACCAGGGGTTATTGCAGGCGCATTTTTCCCACTGTTATTTAAGCATCATAGTCATGGGGAGGTAAAGAAACATACAGAATTAAATATCCTGCAAATGAAATTCATGTCCTTGATTGGGATGTGTATGACAATAACTTTATTCTACTTATCCCCCTATCTGATCACGATTTTATTTGGAGATAAATGGGGATCTGCGGTTCAACCTTTAAAAATATTGTCCTTTATTATTGTCTTACAAGGATTTAACATCGCCATTGCTGATGGTCTCACAACAAGAGGAATGCAAAATCGCCGTACTATTGTTCAGTTTATAACCATCTCTATTGGCTTAGTGTCTTTTTATTATCTGAGTGTTACTTATGCAATAGCGGGGGCAGCTTTTTCTGTTTTAACGATGGAAATCGTATCATTTATTGGTTATATATTAGCTAATCCAATCAGAAAAACAGTATTAACCAAAGTCGTTATTCCATACGGATCCTACTTTTCGATAAGTTTTATCCTATTACACTACTTATTATATAAGTTTCCTTTTATAGCCATGTTCTCTACCATTATCTTAATGTCTACGATGGTTTTACTATTTGATCAAGCTACTCGGAACTTGATTAAAGATTTTATAAGAAAGAAAAAACAACAGAATATCAACCATTTAAAAGACGGGAGACAACGAGGGAATGGAAAGATTACAAATTAAAAGAAATACTTCTACCTTAGAAGTCTTTCTTTTGTTATTTTTTATTACACTTAGTAAATATAATTTGTCCATCGGTTTTTCATTAAAAATTTACATGATTTTTTTAGCCATTTTTTTCTGTATTTATTTTCGAGACTTTTACTTTCGTCCCCTTTATCATTATGAAATTTTATTGCTTTTATTTTATTTTACCTATTGTCTAAGTGGTGCTTTTTCACAGTATCCAGAATCAAGTATTCGCGTCATTCTAGGAGTAATCCTTGTCCTTATCTGCTATTTCATCATGAGATATATGCTGGAGCAAGCTTCAATTCGTGCTATTGAAGCTTCCATTGCAAATGTCGGGATACTATTTAACATGATTAGTTTGTTATTGTACATAATTGGACTACAAATAACCGGGGGATCCCCAACAGGCGTTGAGATTACTTCTTACGGATTATTATTAGATAGAGATTATCCAAGGTTAATTGGACTACTTGACGACCCAAACATCTTCATTTTTTATAATACATTGTTTTTTTCTTTTTATTTAACACACTTAAAAGGATTTAAAAACTCCTTTGGATTTATCTTATGTATAATTACCAACCTTCTTACCTTTTCTCGAGGCGGTATTGTTGCCCTAATACTCGTTATCATTTTGTATATAATATTAGCGGATTTTCTAAAAAAGGTAAAAATGATACTTGTTGCTCTGTTATGCCTAGTTGTAATCTACGCCGCATGTTCTTTTATTCAAATCGATTTGAATCAGATCATTTCCAGCCGTATCAATGATTTTTCTTCTGATAATGGAAGTGGTCGATTTGAATTATGGAAACAGGCGATTAACTATTTTATGTCCCATCCCCTTTTGGGAATCGGTGCCTTTAATTTCTCGGATTATTACGCATTTGAACATAATGAAAAACTATATGTCCATAATACATATCTAGAAATCTTAGTAGAGGCTGGAATTATTGGTTTTCTTTTTTACTTTTCTTTTTTATTACTGTTCATTATCAAGCTCTTTAGAACTAAATTGCATATTGAAAAACCCTTTATTATTCTTACACTTTTTGCTTTTTTATTGCAGATGGTATCCCTTTCTCTCATGATTAATGAAGCGCTTTTCTCCTTTTTAGCAATTACTTTAAAATATATTTCTGTATATGAAAGAAAAGAGGCTGATTTTTATGATATACACCAAAAAAGATAGCGAACCATTGGTTTCCGTTATAACCCCCTCGTATAACAGTTCTCCATTTATAAAAGAAACCATTGAATCTGTTCAGGACCAATCATATGCTAACTGGGAAATGATTATCGTTGATGATAAGTCGAAAGATGACTCCGTTCATGTCATCAAACAATATATAGAAAAAGACCCACGAATTAAACTTATTACTTTAACTCAAAACGCTGGTGCTGCTAGAGCTAGAAATATAGCATTAAAAGAAGCTCAAGGAGATTATATTGCCTTTTTAGACAGCGATGATCTCTGGTTACCTACCAAACTAGAAGAACAAGTCGCTTTTATGCAAAAAGATAATCTTGCTTTTTCTTTTACCTCTTATTCTTTAATTGACGAACAAGGAAATTCAATGAATATTAAAGTTAATGCACCGAAAGTTGTAGATTATAAATATCTGCTGGGAAATACGACGATTGGCTGTTTAACCGTGATGTTAGATAGGCATCAATTTAAACAAATTGAAATGCCCATTATCCAGCCTGAAGATACTGCCCTATGGTTAGCATTATTACGGCTAGGATATCAAGCCTATGGCTTACAAAAGATTTTATCTAAATATCGTATTGTAAGTAACTCTACTTCAAGGAATAAAGTAAAAGCTGCCTACCGATATTGGAAACTCTTACGAAACCAAGAAAAGTTAAACTTTGTAAAAACCAACTTTTATTTTAGTCAATATGCCTATCATGCATACAAGAAAAACAGAGGAGACCGACCTCCTTCTATGACCAGTGGGGGGAAATAAAAAATGAACAATATTCTACTATTAACCGATAAACTCATAACAGGTGGCGCTGAGATGTATTTTTGCAAATTAGAAAACCATCTCAAAGATGAAAATATGACGTTTTATTCAGCAGCTGCCACAGGTGAGTTGTATCATCAAATTCATAATAAGCATCATTTTATTCCTTTAAGTTTAAAAAATCATCCTGCTAACCTCTATACATTAAGTAAACAAGTGATGAAATTGGACATTGATGTTATCCATGCAAATAGTTTCAGAATGTTACTGTATTCTATCGTAATTAAAAAAATCACGAAAAAAAGAATTAAGCTCATTTATACAAAACATAATGTTACAATACTTGAAAAAAAGTTTCCCGCGCTATTTAAAAAAGTGTTAAATCAACATGTTAATCAAATTATCGCCGTGAGTAACTTCGAGAAAGAGAGATTACTGCAATTGGGTATAAGAAAAGACCTTATCCGAACGATTTACAATGGTGTTGATGTAAAACATTTTTCTTTTCAACAAATACAACCTAAAGAAACCCTCAATATCGGAATTTTAGCCCGATTATCAAAAGAGAAAAACCATGAACTTTTTTTAAAAATTGCAAATGAGTTAAAAGATGTACGTAACGTAATGTTTTATATTGCTGGAGATGGACCTGAACGGGACTTTATTGAAAAAATGATTCGTGATTTCAAGTTAAATCATAAGGTGACGCTTTTAGGTAATATATCTAATCCATATGAATTTATTTGCAATATGGACCTGCTGCTTCTAACGTCCCTAAGAGAAGTGTTTCCAATGGTAGTCCTTGAAGCAATGGCTTCTGGAACGCCTATTATTTCTGTAGATGTTGGCGGTATCCAAGAAGCCATTATAGATGATGAAACCGGAATTCTCATTTCCCATCATTCTGAAAAAGAATTTGCAAAGAAAATCCAGTTACTTCATGACAATCAAGACTTAAGAAAATGTTTAGGAAAAGCGGCAAGAGAAAAAGTAGAAAAATCCTTTTCCCTCTCAAACATGATTCATTCTACGCTTGAAACCTATCAATATTAAAAAACAAACGAGGGCATCGTTTGTTTTTTTCTTTTATACATGTGCATTTTTTTAAACATACATATTATATAATATCCCACTATATAAGGAGTGTTATAAGTTGACAGAACCTCTTAATTTTGCTGAAGACTGCCAAAATCAAAGTGTTGTTAATATTGATTGTTTTGGTGCCAGTCCAGATTTACTCGATAATTCCCAAGCTATTCAAGAAGCCATTAATTATTGCGCGGCCAACAATTATTCCAAAGTTGTTATCACCGGGAAGAAACAATATACTATATCCTCTCCTATTGTTATTAAGTCAAATGTACATCTTGAAATGGATCCCACTGTGACATTAATCGTCAAAGGGAATTTCCAAGTGTTTGAACTTCAAAAAAACACTTTAATCTCTGGTGGTTCCATTGAAATCGTGGATAATAGCTTTAACTCATCCGTTCTTTATCTTTCTGGTGCCCAACAAATAGAAATTCCTAATCATACTTCTATATCAAATATCAATATTATAAACCGTACAACAACTTACCAAGGTATCGCAATTCATTTATCCTGTAAAAAGGCATGGGATTTCATAAGTTTCTTTCAGGCATACTCAATCCAAATCACAAACTTTAATACGGCTATCTATTTAAAAACAGAAAAGCTTGCGGATATAAACAATCCTTGTTGGATTAATGCAAACTCCTTCCATTCTATTTTTATAGATGGTTGTCAGTATGGTATCGAGATTATAGGAAATAGTGCATTACCTTACGAAATTTCAGGGAACACCTTTACGGGAATCCAAGTTCAATGCCGGAAACAAACAAAAAAGGTAATCCGATGTTCAGGCGCCTATAATATGTTTGAAGGAGTGATATGGGACGTCTTTCGTATGGATGCTCCTCCACTCGTTATCGAATTCTCTTCCATTTCTCATCATAACCACCTATTCTCAAATCAAGTTTCCACATCTATTCTCGATCGTGGCCTATACAATCAATGTACCTCACCACATGAAGAATCCCTTCCTATATATCCTCCTCTTGCATTAGGAAAAGCACATCTAGTTGGGAATCAAGATGATATATTAGTAAATGCAAATATTCGCTACGCAGTGCGCCAACTTTCTGGAAAAGCCCCCTATGGAGGACATATTAATAATTGTTTTAACTTACTCGATGAGCAAAGTGTAAATTACGTGGATGTTCCTAGCAATCAGCCAATTGTAATCGAGTTAGATTTTTCTAAGCAGCCTATTAACATGCTTAATTGCATCGGTATCTATTTTGGATGGAATGAAAGCCCAAGTCGTATTTTAATTGAATATCAACAGAGCCTAAATGGACCATGGGAGGTGGCTAAAGATCTCCAGTTTAATGTCGGAGACACTGTGATTTCAGAAGTAAGGTCAGCTATGTTGTATAAAGTTAAACTAACACTAAGCGGATATACACAAGATCACAAACGTTTTCGGATAAATCGAATATTCGCAAAATCATCTTTACAGCATGGCTCCTCATGGTTGCCAACTACTGGTGGTACATTATATGGAGATTTAGAATTTCAAAAAGGGAATGCTGTGACGTTGACTTCTCCAAATGGAACAAAATGGAGATTGAGTATAAATGATCAAGGGCAAATTAGCACATCAAAACTATGAAAATAATACAAACTAAGATTCATTTACTTCCATTAATAAATATTAAAATACTCCCCTTCGATATCTTCAAATGTTAACGATTCAAAAAACTTTGCGTAACCATCACCTCTTATACCAAATACACGAAATACTCTAACAATTCAACTTATACGTAATAATTGTCCCCGTCTCTACATGAATCTAGGGGGCTCCTCCTAAAAAAGCCATGTCCGATTGAGAGAACCTTACAGTTACTGTTTCACTTTATTTGCTTGTCCCCTATCAGAGATTCTGCTCGTAGGCACAGAAGAAATATCAATGGTCGTATCCATACTCTTATCCGTAAGCTCAACAATCGTGTTTCCATGATTGATTTGGTTCAAATCCCACAACATCCCATGAAACTCATTATGTTGCCCGCTCACCTTCAAAACACTTTTTGTTTTACTTGAAGGTTGTATCTGTAAATTGGTAAATTGATTCCCGCTAGCCTCATTCGGTATCGTTGAATGACTATCCATGTAAATCATGTTTACACAATCCTCTAAAGAAAAATTCAGAAACCGATTAGCATTTATCCAAGCATATCCAGAATTCGGTTTATCCACTTTTAACTTTACTCCATTCTTCATTCCTACTACCTTAACGTTTTCGAAGTTAACAAAAGAAATCTCATGTTCTCTTCCACCAGCGTATAACGATATCCCTGTCCCCTTGTTCGTTTCAGACCAATTGATGATATTTATATCCTTTATATGTGTTTTGTTCCAAGTGTTATAATATTTATGTTTACCATCTAAATAGATCACTTCCGAGTTAAAATTCGCATCATCAATGGCAATATAGGCCCCTTCAATTGAAGCATTCTTCTCAAGTTCAATCACCCTGAAGTCACCATCAACAATAAACTGTGTTCCATACCCGAATAACAACTTAACACCTTGCTTCACAACGATAGGTGAAGTAATCTTGTACTTTTTGTCATCAAGCAAAACAGTCTTTATTTTATTATCCTTTGCTTTATTAATAGCTGATTGAATTTTATCAGAATCATTTGTCCCTTTAAAATCCTCAACATATATCTTCTCTTTTCGATCTGAATTAGAATGATTCTGATAGTAAAAAAGAAAAATAATTAGCACTATACCTACGATTAAACCAATCATTTTTTTCATCGTACTCATCCCCATATTTAGCTTCCTTTCTTCGGTTCGTTATATATGAATACTCTATTGTTGTCTTCAATAGCTTCCGGTATTAACACTGTCACGAAACGAGATTAAAAGATAAAAAGACCACCATACATTCTTTATGAACTGATATGATCTCACCTAAGCAGGAAGTATAAAAAATCCACCTTTTTATAAAGTAGCTTTTAAACTTTATCTATAAGATATATTTTACTAAAAAGATAATAATTGGGTTTTAAACCATTATTTACAACCCTTACCTCTTTTATTTTCTTGCAGATAGATGTTTTTTGCAAGCAAAAGGTGTATAGGCTTACCATTTTCTTTTCCTTAAAGATTTACGTCCGAAGTATCAGCAGAAAACATATGGCTCAACCGATCACTTTTGCAATAATCTGAGCATGGTGGACCAACTAGTTCACCATATATGCTAGATAAAGTGAAACTTTAATCAGCCCGACCAATCAGGCTTTTACGGGCAGTTAATGCGGGATAAAAGATATCATTTCAATAAAAAAGACACTCGATGAAGTGTCTTTTTGTATTCCTAATATAGACCTCAATTCGATTACATTACCTATTGCTTGAAGAAATTTTAATTAGCAACCTCTTAATCTTATCTAAACTGTTTGAAAAAAGAATCAAGATTATTTTAGGTATGGAACTCACCAGACTATTTTTAACCATCCTCCAAAAACCTCCCAAACTCCTTCAAAAACCGTAACCTCAGCATCCCAACAGGACCATTCCGATGCTTCGCTATCTGAATTTCTGTTATATCTTTATGCTCCGTCTCCTTTTCATAATAATCCTCCCGATACATAAGCATAATCACATCCGCATCCTGCTCAATCTGCCCTGTCTCTCTTAGGTCAGACAAAAATGGGCGCTTATCTTGACGCGATTCCACCCCACGAGACAATTGCGACAGCGCTACGACGCACACATTTAAATCGCGTGCTAGTAACTTCAGCTTACGGGAGATTTCACTCATTTCTTGAAACCTATTTCCACGATATTTTGAATCGCCTGTAATGAGCTGTAAATAATCAACAATAACAAGCAATTTTTTATCTGCATACTTCCGTTTTAGCTTCCGCACTTGCACCCAAATCTCCTGCGTTGTAACGCCTGCCTTATCATAAATCTCTAGCGGCAGATCCCCAATTTCTGCGAATGCCCGACTCGTTTTCCCCCAGTCCTCTATCGTAAAACGATGCTTCGGGTTTTTCAGCCTTTTCCCAGATACCTCACCCAAGCAAGAAACCATTCGTTTCAATAGTTGCTTGTTGCTCATCTCCAGAGAAAACAATCCAACTGCCGTACCCGATTTTGCCGCATGAAGCGCAATGTTTAAGGCAAATGCCGTCTTTCCCATCGAAGGCCGTGCCCCAATCACAACAAAATCCCCTTCCTGCAAGCCACACGTCATCTTATTTAAAGCTGAAAAACCTGTCTCAATACCAGTGAGTTCTTCTGTATCTTGATGAAGCTCTTCATAAAGATCGACTAACGTATCCTTCAAATCAAAATCAAGTGTGCAATCCACCTCTTCCAGTTCACAAAGTCTTGTAATCGTCTCTCCGATTACTTTCTCATCCTTCTCCGCAAGAAGCCGTTCACACATGCTGTGCGCCATACTTCCCGCCTGATTCATTTTCCAGGCATTCCGAACAAGCCCCTCATAATAGGAGAAATTAGCAGTAGTAGGCACACTCTCAATTATATTTACAAGGTATTCCATACCACCAATTTGCGCCAAAAAAGCAGGTTCCATTTTTGAAACAAGCGCAACAAGATCCAGCGGCTGTCCTTCCTCCTCTATTTTCCGAATCAACTTAAAGATAGCTTGATGCACAGCCGTAGAAAAGTGCTGATTGGTCAGCCTACACTCCTTAATCAGTTCACCATCAAGCAGCAAAGACCCTAATACCGTCTGTTCAGCCTCAATATTTTGAATGCTCATGGCCGCCATCCCTCTTCTTTCAAGAACCTCTGCAACTCTTCTTCAGACGGCACGTTTTTCTCCCACTCTTCACACTCCTCTAGAAATTTCTCAGTCTCATGCATAGCAGTCGGCTCCTTCTTCCGAAACTTCGCTGCCGCTTCCTCTACTTCAATAACCTTCGTATATCCCTTACCGTGCCAATCCCGCAGAATCCCCTTCACATAAGCAAGCGTCCGCTTATTATTTTCAAAAGCGATTTGGAGCGCTTTTAAGACAAGCTCCTCCGATAAATCTGCCATCCATTCACTTAATTCCTCCGCTGCATACGACGACAAACTACCAAAGTTTTGTTCATAAAACATGAACACACCACCACCTGGCTCCGTCTCTTCTACTTCCTCATCCTCTTCATAGCTTTCAATAGATGCTTGCGGAATAACCTCAGATAACTCACCTGGCATACCGAAATGCTCTAAAAGTAGCGGAATATTCATCTCTTCCTCCAAACATTTTTGCAGAAACATATATACAAACTCTTTACTTTTCACGCTCTTCAACTCACGTAACACACACTTCTCCATATTCGTATTCGTAACCGGGTTATAACGCAGCCAATTTAAAATATATAACTCCTTCGTTTCCGCATCATACAATATCTTTCCATACTCAACAAAGCGCTGCAGCAACTTCTCAACAGTCTCCCGGTTATAACCTGTCTCCATCTCCGCCAAACGCTTCGGCAACGGATAAATCCCGCATTGCGTCGTCTTCGAACAAGTCAGCAAATAAATATAAAAATACCGCTCCTCCGGTGTTAAATCGAGTACAAAATCATCCTGCCAAAAGTTCACCTGCACATTACGGTATACTGCCATGTTTATTCCTCCTATCCCTTAATGAAACATATGTAATCGGTGGTTCCTTAATGTATATAGGGATAAGGGAGGAAGTTTGGCGGGGTTATTTTATATTTTTTACGATTACTACGACTACTGTTTTTTGAATGCGTGCTTGTAGTAGTTTTTTTGTTTTTTATTTTGTTTCTTTTTAGTGATTTATTTGTTGGTAGGGGGTTGTAAGGGGCTTGGGAGGGGTTCTTTTAATCTGTACATGGCCGACTTCCGCACTTATGAACAAGAAGTACAATGTATCATTGAATGTAGCAAAGAGCATAAATTTTTAAATTGTGTTAACTTAACAAAATTTTGGTGTCGGAATAGTTAGTTTGAATAGGTAACTACATGTCCTCTTTTTCAATCATCACTCTATTTTTTGTAAAGAATGAATAGTGAGAAAAATGTGATATATTAATGCTATCTAATCATTTTTTTAGGGAGATGGGGCAAATGTCAACGAAAAATGAAACAGTTAAAAATACAGAACTAACGATTTTTAACCACACAGGGAACACCATTGTGACAGAAGATAGAGAAATACAAATTATTTCAAGACTAGAAGAGCCTCTTATTGTCGTTTTAGCAAATGTATTAAGTGATGAAGAGTGTGAAACGTTAATTGAAATGTCTAAAAATAAAATGAAACGTTCTAAAATTGGTGTTTCGCGCAAAACAAATGACATTCGGACGAGCAGTGGTGCATTTTTAGAAGAAAGCGAGATTACTACTAGAATCGAAAGACGAATCGCTTCGATCATGAATGTTCCTGCCCCACATGGAGAAGGGTTGCAGATTTTAAAGTATACAGTTGGCCAAGAATATCAAGCACATTATGATTTTTTTGTAGAAAATAGTGCGGCAGCAAGTAACAATCGTATGAGTACACTTGTGATGTATTTAAATCATGTAGAAGAAGGTGGAGAGACCTTCTTTCCAAAACTCAATCTTTCCGTATCTCCGAAAAAAGGAATGGCGGTATATTTCGAGTATTTTTATCAGGATGAATCAATAAACAAACTTACTCTACATGGCGGTGCACCTGTTATCAAAGGTGAAAAATGGGTTGCGACGCAATGGATGAGAAGAAGAGCATTGTTGTAACAAGTAAATGTACCGACTTTATCATTTTAACCGAGAAGACCCCCTCCTCTAAACGAAGTGAAGGTGGGGGATGAATCGGTTTTGTCTTTTTTAAAGAAAATGTCTTTTTAATAGAACGTACGTTTGTTTTGTTGTATAATAATCTTATCAAACAAAATGAGGTGAGAACAGGTGAAGAAAGCGTATTTTTCGAAACGGATCTATAAGACAGAAATAGATACTGGGAAATTCTTTTTATGTAAATCATATATCTTTCTAATAAAATCGGTACCCGCTTTATGTAAATCTGGGTTTGCTTCTTTATACTCTGGATCTGCCTACTCTGCTAGCCAACAAATAAAAGCATCTTGAGATGACTCACTAGTCGCATATGAAAATAGATTAGATCTCTTGTCCATGATACAATTCTCACCTACGATATACAAATTGTTGTCCCTGTTATATTTATTATTTTCAATACACCTTAATCTCTACTTAACTGCCCCAAAACACTCTTAAACAACATCGAAGAATTCCTAACAACCAAATCCAAAGCCACCTCTTTAAACTCTCCCCCTTTTCCAACCATCACATTCCCCTGCTCATAATCAATTTTAATTTGAACATCTTGAACATAATAACCCTTAATGGCAGATGCCTTGTCCAAATCAGAATGATCAAGCTCGACCTTCACCTGTTTCGTAAATCGGCGCAGCATTTTCCAAAGAGCTCGCTCTTCTTTCGATTTCATAAATAATTCAGGAAGCTCTTGTACTTCCTTTAATAATGACATGCTCGTTAACATATATGTTTGAATTCCATATCCCACCGGACAAATGTGATGACCTAACTTTTTCCATGGCTCTAGTTCGAAATAAACACAATCATTTGTTTCATCACCAGGTAGTACATTCTCTCTGTTTATATGGATATCTTTAATCCTTGCGACATGTTGAATCCCACCGTTTTCTCCATACCACTTTTTCGGTGCATATAAGGCTATGTATTTTATTTCTTGCCAGCCTGGTTTTAATTGTGAAACAGGAATTTGATAGAAACCTTCTTTCATATATGTTTCATAATCCTTTTCTGTTTTCACATTACCGACTAATACCTTTTCATCTAAAGAGGATTCCCATTCTTCTTTTGTTCCTCTTGGAAGAATTCCTTCTCTTATAATCTCTTCTGGACTTTTTTCAATGAGATGATCAAGAAATTGTTCTACTAGTCTTGTCGCGTTTGGTAAAAATGGAAAACCGCCAATATTTACTTTTTCAATGCTTTTATAGAAAGGATGATGCTCATATTCTTCCTCTTGATTCCACGGGAATAATACATAAGCTCCATAGGCTGTTCGCTCAAATGGTCCACCTTGATCTACTACTAATGCATCTCGATATCGGTGCATCGTGTTAATATCTTCTTCCATTGGACCCGGTGTCCCATACTGTCTTTTATAATGGGAACCATTTTTGGCAAAGTCGATTCGATATTTAGCATCAAAAATATATTGGTATTGATAGCTTTTCCCTTTCTTCTCAATCGCAAGCACCGTATCCGGCTTTTGAGTGACAGTTGGTAATGCTTTATTTCTTTTTTGAAAATAAAGCTCAATCACTTCATCTGTTTCAGGGTGCCTAAATGTTCTTTTTGCAGTTTTACTTTCATCAAGTGTCACATATAATCCATCTTGCCGAACCTTAATAATATCTTGATTCACTGTTTCATATTTTTTAGATAAAATTTGTCCAAGCTTTAAATACGTCCAATATTCATATAACCTTGCGACGTCCTTTACAGACATTTTAAAGATCTGCCCTCTTAGCGTGAGACCTCTCGATAACATTAGAAAGATTTGATACGCATCCCTATAACCGGATGCCATTTGAATGACAAGAGAAAAGACGGAGCGGTCTAATTTACCAATCCCATTCCAAAATGGATCATTCAACTCATTCTTCATTTGGGATTTCATTTTCCTCACGTTTTGAATCAGATCATCGTCAATTGGTAAACTCTTGAATCCAGTATCCTTTTCCAACGATTTAAGTAAATCATCGATTTTATGTACGACTCTCTGAATCATCCACTTAACAAACCGATTTTCCAATGTATCGTAGGATACTTCCTTATAAGCTGTAATTCCTTTTGATGAAACCATGTTTGCTCCTACTTCTTGAAACAAGTGAGGTCTTTTTCGTAAGTAATTCATCCCAACAGAATCAAGCCTACGAATCTTCTCTCCTTGTACAAGCTGATGTCGAGTAGTAAGTGTATGGTGCGGCTGCCTTTTAATATGAGAAATTGCCTTCATAAATCTACGAAAAGAGTCATTTAAAATACGATAAAACTCACTTTTAGATGGATTAGCCGCATAGATTGTTGATGCTCCTAAGTAAGTTCTTTTCAATAAATGAAACGCCAAATTGTAAATTTCATCATTTACTTCTTCCAATAATGCTCGATAGTCGTCTTTATAATCAAGCTTTGATGGGAAAACTTCTAATGTAATTGCTAGTAGAGATTTTTTATCATCTCGAATTTCAAATGTTGTATAACCTACTTCATTTGGAAATAAGAGATTTCCCATTAATATTTTCAATGAACCCATTTGAGTAGAGCTGATTGCCTTTTGAAGAGATGGATGTTCATGGTAAAAAGACAACCCTTGATCATTTTTAGGAATTACAACAAGCTGATAACTCCTATTCTCGAAAAAGATAGGAGGGTGCTCAGTTAATTCGCTAAGCTTTTGTAACCGAGCATCATATACTAAGATAGATTCTACTTCTCCAGACACATGAAAATGCATCATTTCATCCGAAGCAATTGATTGATGTTTTTTTAAGCTCTCATATTTTTCATGATAGGGATTCCCTTTAATAGTCAATGAGAAATCTGCTGTTTCAATCTTAACTAGTTCTATATCACTGTTAGATCCAGAAAGAGGTGAAGCCATCATACTCGAACCTCCTTAACATATGAGACAGCTTCTTAGCAGAACGAGGATACTTCGCATAAGACATCATATCTTCATTATCAAACTCTTGATTTGTACATAGCGTATATAATTTCTTTAATGCCTCTTCTGTTCTCCCATCGCTCCCTGCAATACGCGGTAAGATTTTTTGATATATTTGATAGTCTAACGCCTCGTCAAACGATAATAGTTCACTTTTTTCATTGTAAGCCATATAAAAACAAATTTCGTCACGTATCCGATACCCGACTTGTGCTCCGATCGGTTCAAAAATTTTATTAACTTCGATTAAAATATGAGATACTTCCTTCACAAGATCTTTATTGAGCTGAAAGCATTCTTTTAAATGTAGAAACGTGGCTGTCAAGGAATGATTAGAAACACATTTTCCCTGTACTTCTTCTACATCCATTAAAAACTCAAAGGAATCTAATTTTACTTGATTAAATTCAATTGTATTCGCACGATCCAATACTTTTTTACTTAACGGATGTGTTGTTTCATCCATGTTGACAGTTCCAATGACGTACACATTTGATGGAATCGTAATTCGTTTCCCAACAATCGATTCTGGAAGAACAGCCGATGTAACAATCTCTCTTCCTTCCCATTTTCGGCTTTCAATGACACTTAGAAAATCACTGAAATAGTACTCTACACGTGCTAGATTCATCTCATCGAGCACGACAAAATAAGGTTTGTCCGGATTCTCTGCAGCTTTTTCAAGAACTTGAATTAACGGTCTTTCCTGAAATTCACCTTGAATATTCACGTAGCCAAGTAAATCAGAGCTATCGCTCCAATCAGGTCGCACAGGAATAAGCGTGAACTGTCCATTTTCTTCAGTTGCCCCTAAACTTTCAGCGAACCACTGAACAATTTTTGTTTTCCCCGTACCTGAAATACCAGACAAAATAACAAAGGGCTTCGTTTTTAAAGAAAGGAAAAAGTTAATAATATCTTGCTTATCGTAATAGAAACCTTTGCTTTTCATATAGGAAGATACATGATCTACAATTTCCTTCCCATTCAAATCCATTTCTTTTTTCTCCTCGTGAATCACTGCACGATTAGTTCCTTTCTCTCTAAAGGCAATGTATCCCTCATAATAGCGAAGCATTTCTTTTAAATCTTCCACTAATTCTGCTTCACTTGGCATTTGTTCAACATCATATGGAATGTATGCAGCTGTAGAGTTGGCATATCCCTTCGCTTTTGGACTTGTACCAAGGAAAATATCATCATCTTTTTTTATTTTTTTAGACATTTGTATATGTTGACGGATCTCAGACTTAATCTTTTCCATTTCCTCTTTAGAAGTTTCAGTTACTCCTTGTGCCATTGTTAAATATAATTGCTTCATATCTTCACTAAATAAATAAACGATATAATACCCTCTCTGCGTCGATGTCGTAATGTCTTTATTCATGATAGCAAGCCATGGCACGGCGGCCCAATTCCCTTGTCCAACTGAGCCCGTAACAATGTACTGATTATGATCGATAAAAGATAAACGAGTTACCTCCGTTGTCATTTCATTTCGAACGACTGAACCAAGTTTATGACCCGCAAATTTTTCCGTTCTTGCCTCTAAATACTCATACATAACAGTTAAAAATTTTTCACGTAAGTTACTATTCATATTATCGTCCTCTTCATCATTTCCTTTTAAATATTGTTCAACTGGAACCCACCTCTCGTTAATTAACCCTACCTTCTCAAGCCACATTAACAAATTATGAGTACGTTCCTTGGCTACTGATTCAACCATTAAATTATCTCCTCGTGAATTTCGAACGATCGTCATTCCTAAATTCACTAAAACCGCTTTCTTTTCAGCCTTTGAATAACTATTTAAAAGTTCGAGTACAAATAGAGCAATTTGAAAATATTCCTGTTTCAAAATCAAATTTCGAATAAAAGCATCCTTATTTTTTGATTCAATATATTCATTTAATAGAGCCCGATTAATCTCATGAGCTTCATCCAAAAAGCCCAATAATCTCAAATCTTGCCGTCCACGAGATTTCACTCTATATAAATTCCCATCAATTTGGTGACTAAGATCTTTCGGATCATATGTATTATCTATTACCTCTTCTAAAAAAGTGATTACTTTATGATATTGCTCACAGGGTAAGTCATCCGTTCGAAATTCTTTAAGTGTAATAGATTTTGAGTCAGTTACATTCACAAAAGGAAGTTGTGAAAAGAAAGCAATCAAAAAAGCACTGTGTTCACTTACTTGTCCAAAATCTTCACTCGTTACCGTACGTATATTTATGAATTTTTGCCAAGCTTGCTGGAGAGTTTCAAAAGTTACCATAAAATATGGATGTGATTCTTCTCCTCCTTGGTACTTCTCACGTAAAAGTTCTGTTTCAACGTATAGTCCTTCATCATCTGTCTTTATAATCAAATAAGATTTACTAGTGTGTATGTCATTAACTTGATTGGTTACTTTAGCGAATTCAATTATGAGTTGGTCCAACATTTTTACCTCCGCAGTTACAATTAATTACAATTACTACTATTTTAACAAACTATATACAAAAGAAAAATGATACGCTATAACTCATGATTAAATAACCTTTCAGGAGGAGATATAGTTAAACATTCTCTTTTCTACTTTGTATTGTCTTTCCGCTTCTGACAAAGTCATTGCCACCACAGCAATCGCCTATCAATTAAAGCACCTACAGCTCCTCCTTATTTTCATACACAAAAAACTCAAACTCTTCCAGATTGTCTCCAAACAATTTGCTCAACTATAAAATAGAGTTATTTTTCATTATATTGAGATTTTTCAAACAAAAAGATATAATTTATTTACATTTATACGCCTTCATACTTAGTTCATAATGATATTTTTCAAATTACTTCAATTAAATAGGGAGGTTTTTAATCATGTCTCAATCCATCGAACGCGCCAATACAAGGCGCATCACAGGAAACATTTTCAAAGGTTCAGTTGGAAATCTGATTGAATGGTACGACTGGTACGTCTATTCTGCTTTCGCCGTGTATTTCTCAGCAGAGTTCTTTCCCAAGGGAGATTCGACCAGTCAACTGCTCAACACAGCAGCCATCTTTGCCGTAGGCTTCCTAATGCGCCCACTAGGAAGCCTGCTGATGGGTCGTTATGCCGATCGTCATGGTCGTCGCGCCGCACTGACGCTTTCCATCACCATCATGGCCGGTGGTTCTCTAATTATTGCCTGTACCCCAGGTTATAGCACCATTGGTATAATGGCCCCTATTATTCTCGTTCTCGCACGTCTGCTTCAAGGGTTGTCATTAGGTGGAGAATATGGAACTTCGGCTACATACTTGTCCGAGATGGCAAGCAGCGGCCGACGTGGTTTCTACTCGAGCTTCCAGTATGTAACACTCGTTGCTGGACAGCTGGTAGCACTTGGTGTTCAAATCATCCTTCAGCAAATACTCAGCGAACCCGATATGAAGTCTTGGGGCTGGCGTATTCCCTTCATCATCGGAGCAATGGGAGCAGTTGCTGTATTGTGGCTGCGTCGCACGATGGATGAATCGGAGCAATTCTCAAAAATGGGATCTGAAAGCCGTGAGAGTGCTGGAACTATTCGGACTCTGATGAAACATCCTAAGGCAGTATTAACAGTCGTTGGGCTAACGCTCGGTGGAACTGTTGCATTCTATACTTACACGACGTATTTACAGAAATTCATGGTGAATACTGTAGGCCTTCCTAAAGAAGTCGTTAGCTGGATTAACTTTATCGCCCTATTGGTATTCGTCGTACTTCAGCCACTTGCTGGTATGTTATCCGATCGGATTGGACGGCGTCCGCTATTGATTGGTTTCGGCATCCTCGGAACTTTACTGACAGTGCCACTGTTCCTAATCATGGAGCAAACGAAATACCCTATCGTTGCTTTCTTACTTATGATGGTAGGTCTCATTATTGTCACCGGTTATACTTCCATCAATGCAATCGTGAAAGCTGAGCTCTTCCCAACTGAAATCCGTGCCCTTGGCGTGGGATTCCCTTACGCAATTACTGTTGCAGTGTTCGGCGGAACGGCGGAGTTCATCGCATTATGGCTGAAAAGTATTGGGCTCGAGTCGCTCTTCTACTTCTACGTAGCTGGCTGCATTGCCATAAGCTTCATCACTTATTGGCGTATGGCTAAGTCATCGAAAACCTCTCACATCGAAGCTGAGCTAGACGATGAAAACACGCTAGCTGCTCGCAACTCTGGTTCAAGGCACTCTTAAGTATCATAAGTGCTTAAAGTACGCAAAATGTCTTTTTTAAAGCGATAATTCACCTAAAAAACCCCTTGTTTATCAAGGGATTTTTTAGGTAAGAAACCTTTCTCGAGCATATTCAACTCACTGAACCTCATAGTTACCTGAGCACAAACACCTTCTGTACATAGTTAGCTAACTCTTCATTTCCAGAGTGTGAAGGTCAAGTTAAACACTTACAAAAAGAGTTGTTTTCTACCTAGAAAACAACTCTTTATAAAACATTAAGCCAATAAAAACCCTCGTTTCAACGGATCCCTCGGATCCATTACAAATTGATGGAATCCTGTAATAAATGCCTGGCCAGTAACTTTTGGAATAATTGCCTCGTATTCATCTACTTTTGTCACTGACAATATTTCTCCGATAAACTGTCCGTCAGTGATACATTCATGAATGAAACTTTCTTCCTGCTGTAGAGCCCCCTTTTCAAAGAGAGTTGTAAGTCTTGCGGAAGTACCAGTGCCACAAGGAGAACGATCTACTTGCCCATCAGCAAAAATGGTTACATTTCGTAAAGTGGCGTCTTTTCCATTTGGTTCATCTGAAAAGATAACGCCATATATTCCCTTTAAATCTTCTTCGAGAGGATGTTTTACTTCCATTTGATTTTCAATGTAATGTTTTATTTTCCCGCCCCACGTTTGAATAGCTGATAAATCTTTAAAATTCACTTTCAAACCAAGTTCTTTACTGTCTACAACAGCATAAAATGCTCCTCCAAAAGCAATATCCACTTGAAATTCATAGTCATCAATTTTTATAGGAACATCTTTCTTGTAAACAAAAGAAGGAACATTTTCAAATGATACTGATTCCACTTGGTTTCCACTATATGTTGCGTACGCAACAACTTCTCCTGCAGGGCTATCAATAATGAACTTTTGTTTTTCACCCGTCACTTCGAACATACCCGTTTCAATTCCTACTGTGACGACAGCGACAATTCCATGGCCGCACATTGTACTCCAGCCCTCATTATGCATAAACAATACCCCAAAATCAGCATGAGGACTTGCCGGCGGCGTAATGATACAACCATACATCCCATGATGCCCTCTCGGTTCATACATCAAAACTTCGCGAAGATGGTCCAAGTGCTCCATACAATAAGCTCTTCTTTCTAATTGCGTTTCCCCTTTTATCTCCGGCACTCCGCCTGTAATAATACGTAATGGTTCCCCCGCTACGTGTGCATCAATTGTTGTGTATATTTTACTAATCTTCATTCCTATCTCCTCCATGTTTGTATTTTAAAAGTGCCCTACTTTTTTATTAGCAAATACCGTGCCAACCACAAAGTAACCTTAATATTATTAATATTCAATTAATTTTGTTTACATTGTTTCAGAAAAGTTGTATCCTTTTAGCGACAAATCTGTCTACGAGTGTCTACTTTTGTATACGATTTAAAATCATTGGGGGATATTTTATGGAACAATCTGATACCTTTGCGATTCCTACATTGCATACACTCCTCTCTTCTGTAGAAGAAGCGATTTCTATTGTAAATACGAGAGGGATCATGCTTTATTGGAATGAAGCAGCAGAAAAAATGTATGACATAAAGAAGGACGATATTATTGGAAAGAATGTTCAAGATTTTTTCTTAGAAGAAGATATTATGAATTTAAAAGTTCTTGAGAGTCAGCAACCTGTTCGAGATATTTATCACCTCCCGCGCCCAGATAAGCATGTATTGATTAGCACAACTCCAATTTATAATAAAAACAATGAACTGATTGGTTCTATGTCCGTAGAAAAAGATATTACCGCTACGATCAAATTAAATGAAAAGTTATCCTCTACATCTGAAGAATTGCAGCAACTAAAACAACAAATGATTCAAAATAATAGAGACGATCCCTTCAGCAACATAAAAGGAAACAACTTAGCAATCCAGCACATCATTCATGACATGAAAAAAGTAGCGAAGACAGATGCGACGATTTTGATTAGTGGGGAAAGCGGCGTTGGAAAAGAGCTTTTTGCACAAGCGATCCACGAGGCAAGTTTAAGAAGTAAAAAAGCATTTATTCCGATTAATTGCGGTGCCATTCCTAATGCTTTGTTTGAGAGCGAGTTATTTGGTTATGAATCAGGAGCATATACTGGAGCTGCCAAAGGAGGAAAGCCTGGAAAAATAGAATTAGCAGACGGAGGTACTTTATTTCTAGATGAGGTAGGAGAGCTCCCACTTGATATGCAAGTGAAACTACTTAGAGCGTTACAAGAAAAAGAGATTTATCGAATCGGAGGACAAACACCAAAAAAAATTAACGTCAGAATTATCGCCGCAACGAATCGTATATTAGAAGATATGGTATCGAACGGAACTTTCCGATCTGATTTATTTTATCGGCTTAACGTATTTACTGCCTGCATCCCGCCACTTCGGGAACGAACGGATGATATTTCCTACTTAGCTCATCATTTCTTAAAAGAATTTTCTTTCAAATATAACCAATCAATTCCTTTTGTTCATCAAGAGGCAACGAAGCGATTACATGTATATTCTTGGCCAGGTAACATCCGCGAGTTACGTAATATTATAGAAAGGTTGATTGTTCTTCACGAAGGCAGCGAAATATGCGAATCAGACATTCTCAAGCTACTGCCGCAAGCAAAATCTTTTTCAGAGCCCCTTAGCCAAGCTACGCTTTCACTTACTGACGAAAAAGAAAGTCTAGAGAAAACTCGCATTCTTCAAACCCTGCAAAAGACTTATGGGAATAAAAGCGTTGCGGCGAAAAAATTAGGAATGTCGCGAGCTAATTTGTATAAGAAAATCAAAAAATATGGGATTACTTTTGATAAAACGGATATTTAATACATCAAAACCCCGAATTATGGACTTTATTAAAGAGGCCATAATTCGGGGGCATTCAAGTTTCTATTTAATAAAAACTAGAATTTTTATAAATATTATTCAGCAATCTTCACCATCCATATAAGTAAACTTTCTATCTTGTTAGTAACAATGTGTTGTCTAAACTACTGCCTCTAAATAGATTCAGCAATTACTTATCTCTTTGTATTATTTAAAATACTTCTCATAATCATCTTCATTCTTAAACTCAATCGGCCCAACATCCATGCGGAATTTTCCATCCTCATACAGTAATGGTGAAGCTTCTGAATGATCTCTAGAATAGCTTTCTACGTGGGGGATCGTCAGGGAAATGCGGATTTACAACGTTAAGGAAATTTCAATATTAAAAAGCCCACCGTTGTTCAATAAGATTAAAAAGAGATTTAGTTACCAGTTCTATTTATAACAACTTCAGGAGTGCTTTGTAAGTTTTTTACTTCCATAAACATTTTTAAGTTATATACAAAAACCATGCTTTGACATCGTCTAAAGCATGGTAATTATTTAAACTAATATAAAACTGCTAAATTGATTTTTTCTATCCCTCGTGAATTTCTTTAATACTTTTCCCTTCTAAAAACGCATGTCCCGTTTTAATTTTTTCTACTGTTTCAAATCCATACTTTTCATACACTTTTTCTACTGTTTCGTTAATTGGAATCACCCAAAGATTATCTAGTCCTCTATTCATTACTTCACTTTGAATAAAGTGAATAAGTTCACCTATTAACCCTTTACCTCTAAACTTTTCAATTGTAGCTACACTTTCCATTCGGGCCTGTTTTTCATGTTCAAAAATACAAGCGATGGAACATGCTACTCCATTGTATCTAAGTAGATAGTGAGTGAATGCTGGATGTTGGAATTCATCTTGAAAAGCTTTTTTTCTAACTTCGCCTCCTAACTCTTTTATACTACATTCAATATCTAAAGCTTCTTCAAAATTTAATTCAGATACCTCTTCAATAGTAACTTTTTCATTTTTATCTTTTTTAGTTAATTTCTTATTCCATAATTGGACTGGACTTATTAATTCTTCAAATCCAAAATTCTTTATTTGTAATTCAGAAATCAGTTTTTCTTGCATATCTAAGTTGTATATATAAAATCTAGGTACTATATTTTTAGTCTTATAGAAATGGACTACTTCATCTACTATCATTTGTGGATTTAAACTTACTACACTTACATGTGCATGATTTGCATCATAATAATATGGGTTACTTTCATTACAAAATATAGAACCCCATGATTTCTCTATTCGGCTAGTAAAGGTTTCAAGATATGCAAAATCAAGTTCAAGAACATTTTTTAAACTAGTCATACGATATTTCCTCTTCTCTATTTATTTCTTCAATATCTTCTATACTTTATTATACATTTAAATATTTTAATTTTCAGTTTTTTAGTTGAAATATATTTCATACCCTTCAAAAAATATTTTCAAGAAAAAATGAAAGTAAACTTTTGAATAAAAGTTTACTTTGTACATTAATTAATAATTGTATACAAATTTATAGATATGATAGTCGTTTTTCCCTATACTTACTATAAAGAGGTGAACTTGAATGAAATTTAAGATTAAACAAAATCCTATTCATATGATTATATTTCTATTAACTATTTTCATTTTTATTGCTATGCTGTTCATACAAGGTACTAATAATATTTACCTAAGTTGTATGATTCTGTTAAACATAATCAATTTTTTATTTATTTACAGATCCACTTATAAAATTACTGACAAATCATTAATTATCAAATATTATTTTACAAATACTGAAATACCTTTTGAAGATATCCAGCATATCAAATACCATGGAAAGTCATTGAATTCACAAGACTGGTCAAGACAACGATTAGAAATTATGTATGGATTATTTAACACTTTGACAGTTTGTGTACCAAAAAAAGAAGAAGAATTCATTAATTTATTAAAAAATAAATGTCCTCACATACAAATAATAGACAAGCCCATTAAACAATAAGAACAATGGGCTTATTTTTATTTAAAATCTAGAAAACTGCCAATGTAAACTTTCAACTATTTTATAAAAAAGTTTGATCAAAAGTGCCAATAGTTTAACTGTTGTTTTATATGTCAAAACTGTTATTAGAATTATTAAGGGGAGTTGATCATTTTGATTGGTACTCTCACAAAGAATCATCAGGGTAGATATGTATTACCCGATGGACAATACTTTACAACTGGTGATGATATTGAGGTTAAGCTAGAGCTAACTTGGATTTTTTAATAGGATTCACTTTTATTTATAATTGTTAGTGATTAATCAATTACTTATGTTTAATTTTAAGTTAATCATTATTTCTAGTTTTAGTCTGAATTTTCATTTTCTGCTTTATTTTATCTTATCCATTAAGAAATTTAATGTTTCTTTTAGCCCACCTTTATAAGGGGTAGCTATAATTTCACCTATTCTATTTTCATATTTTTCTCCCCTTAGAGTAAATCCTTCTTCTGTAGGATACATTATTTCTACTACTTCCTTCATAACCGGATCAAACAATCCACTTATACGAATTACATTTTTATTTAATGGAATAACTAATTTTTTATTTCCAGTAATTTCACGTGCAATTTTTATTATTTCTTTTCCTGAAATCAATTCGGCACCAGGTATATTCCAATTCTCTCCATAAGAATCGTCTCTATTTGCTATTTCCACAATCATCTTAGCGGCATCTGGTAAATAGACATAGTCTCGTGGTATTTTTAGATTACCAATGAAAATAGAGATTTTATTTCCTGCTAGTCTAGTCAATGTTGGTTGTAAATACGAGTTCTGCGAAGTTATACCATAGTAGTCTGGTAACCTAACAATTAATGCTTTTGCATTTTTACACCCTTAACGGAAATCAGGGTACAGTCTCAGTATTTAATATCCAAGATGATGGTAGTCTGGTTAGATTGCAGGTTGCTGCTTCGACTAACTTTCCTTATTATGGATCACAAGGGTTAGCTGTTCTTTGATTCTATTTGGTCCATCACATTTGCTGGAGTATAAAAGTCTCTCTTAATGTATGAGTCATCTTCAACTAACGAGGACTTGAGTTGAAGGTAAAAATAAAAAACGAATCATCAAATAACTTCCAACAAAACTAATTATCAATAGCAAAGTAGAGGTCTCGCCACATGCCCATCAAGCTAATATTTTGAAGTACCCCCAAAACAAAAATTCTATCTCATTTTTTTGTTTTATAGATTATTAATTTCTTTTAACACATAAAGATTTCGTTCAAACTCAAGTAAAAATAGAGTCTCAAGATTCTTTTCTTGAGACTCTATTTTTTATTTCAAAAAGGAAATCATGATTTTCTCTAATTCAGCCTTATTTAAAACATCATCAATGATTACAATTTGATAGGAACTGTCCTTTCCTTTTGCTGGAACAATCATCTTAATACCCTTTACATTACTTCCCGTCGTCTTTGCAAAGGTGAATTTAGCCCCTTCGAGCTCATAATGTTCTATCTTATCGTTGTCATTAACCCAAAAGTAAAATGGATCCTTTCCTTTTCCCATAATCGCTGATTGATAAATCGTATAACTGAACTCCCCTTTTTTATATCTTGAATTAATAATTGGTTTTGGTTTTCCAAGTGTAATATCTGTATCAACTTTTTCCTTCTTTAGCTCATAACCTTTTGCTGTATAAGTTGGTTTTTTAATTGGAAAATCCACCAATTTCTGCGCTTCCTTAACTGTATATCTGAAATGTGAATAGATTTTTTCCCAATAATGGGCCAAGAGCGTTGCCAATTTCCTCTGATTTTTTTCATCTTCTGGTTCTAAATGCTCAAGGCTACCTAGGGCTATTGTCTTTTTATCTATGATGTACGCCTCTGTTTGCAATTTGATCACCTTTATATCTGCATCGACACCAAATTGGTTACGTTGAGCAGCACACTGACTTTGAGTATTTTATAATGGAAATATCCTCAGAATATAGTTGTTTCAGGATTGAAGTACCTGTTTTTTGTTGAATTCTTTTGCTCCTCGATGGGTCAATATGCAGCATATGATGCAACATACAGTTGCCGCTAGTAATACATAGAAACCACCATTCCATCCTACCTTGTCAACCATTACACCAAAGAGTGTAGTACCTAAAGATGCACCTAGAATATAACTCATAAAACCTCGCAAACCAACCGCAGAACCAACGGCGAAAGGTGGAACCACCTCCATAGTTTGTACTGAAGCCAGAAACTGCGGAATGTAAATCAAGCATCCAATAATAGCAGCGAAAATAGTGACCCAATGTAAAGATGTACTTTGCCAGTAACCAATGATACAGATGAATATCAATGTCATAGCAATGATTGCTGGAGGCATGCGGTGCCCTTTGAATAACTTGTCTGATAGATAACCGGCCAGAAGAGTAGAAGGAATGGCTGCCCATTCAAAGAATAAAAAGGCAACACTCATCTCTTCTTTAGTGAAATGTTTTACATTCAACAAATAAATGGGTAACCAGCTTATAATGCCGAAACGAACCATGTAAACAAAAACATCTACCAAGGAAACGAACCATGCATTTTTGTTAAATAAAACATAATTCCTAAAAATCTGCCAAGCATTCATGTCTACTGGCGGTTTGGAATCAGCCCTTTGTTGCATTTTCGAATCGGGTTCATCCTTGATGATTTCGCTTAACGGAGGCAAGCCCTCGCTTACCGGTGATCCTTTAATAAGGGTTAGTATCACCATTGCAATAACAATAGCTATTGCAGCCGGAACCTGGTAGTTTGCCGCTTGCCAGTGATTGGAGCCTAACATAGCAAAACTGACACCAACGATAGGCGCTACGATGCCTCCACCTATATTGTGCGAAATATTCCATATGGCACCGACAGTTCCTCTTTCCTTACGCGGGAACCAGTTTGCAATAGTAATAAAGCTAGGTCCAACTCCCATTCCCTGAAAAAATCCATTGAGAACAACGAGAACTGCAAACATCCAGAATGCGGTGCTGAAGCCCATCATAATATTGACCATAGCGCACAGAAGCAAACCAAGCGCCATATACCTTTTAGGATTAGCTTTGTCTGCTATACTACTCATTAACCCCTTACTAATTCCATAAGCGATAAGCATGGAACTGCTTAATAATCCTACTTCTGTAGCACTAAGATTGAGTTGTTCCTTCAGATAAGGAGTAGATAAGGCAAAATTGTTACGTACTATATAGTAAGCTATATAACCGAAGAACACGCCTAATAAAGATTGTAGCCGGAAAAGCCTATAGGTTTTTTGAACCTGGTCTGATGCTATTTTTGTAGTAGCGATTTTAGGTTTCAAAAATGAGAACATACTATCTACCTCGATTTCTTTACTTTGATTTACGGAAAAAACTTAGATTGGCATGAAATTTAGTATTTCAATAGAGGCCAACTTGTCGGAAACGTTTTCAAAAATACTTGTGTTATATCATCCCTCCTTTGTTAAATTATCTTATATGTCAACTCGTTAAACTATCAGCAAATATCTGATTTTATGTAAGATAATATCCTACATAAAACCATTTATGGCTATTTGCTGTCACACCTTCGACATAAATAATAGTTTTGTATACAATCTTCCATAGATTTCGTGGATCGTTCTGAAGTAATATATAAATATAAATTTTGAAAACCCTGAATCGAGTAGGATTCGGTAAATCGGATTCAATTAGGGTATTTTCACATATTACATAAATCCCTCGCCTGCAAGAATGGAGGAAAGTATGATAAATTGGTTGAGGCTTTTTTTTATATTGCTTATTACTTTACTTTCGATAGGATGTCAGCATGAGCGTTCAAGCCCTCAAATTATTTTCTCCGAATCTGACACCATGCCTGTTGGTTCACAAGGTGACAAGCCCTCTCCTGTACGGATCGCAATTTCAAGTGTGTTATCACCGACTGATACAATTATGTACTATAGGAAAATAGCTAACTATATCGGAGAGAAGCTTCATAGACCTGCAATTCTAATTCAGCGCAAGAGTTATAATGAAATTAGTATGTTGATGATGAATGGAGGTGCTGATATAGCCATACTTTCAACAGGAGCATATATTACCTACAGACATGTTGAAGGACTTGAAGCAATTGCCATGCAAGAGCGAATGGGAGTTCCATATTATTATGGTTATGTCGTCGTAAACCGCAAAAATGAACTATCCAGTATACATGATTTAAGAGGGAAAAACGTTGCTTTTAGCGATCCAACCAGTTATTCCGGATATATTTTTGTGAGGAAAAAATTAGCTGAATTAAGTGAAACGCCCGAGCATTTCTTTGGTCGTTATGTTTTTACATATAATCATGAAAGCTCCCTAAGCGCTGTGATAAATGGTGTTGTTGACGCTGCAGCTGTTGATAGCTTAGTCTTTGAGCGTACCAAACTTAAAAATCCAGAACTGATTAAGAATTTGAAAATTATTGCAAAAACGGAACCGATTGGTACCGGTCCTGTTGTCATCAGCAGTAATTTACCTGATGAAGAGAAGCGAATTATCAAGAAAAGTTTCATTTCTATGCACGAACAAAAAATAATAAAACCAGCGTTTCAGGGACTGTTCATTGATCGTTTTGTTCCATTTGAACCCCAATTATATGAGGGTCACCTATGAAATGGCTGAATAAATTACAAATAAACCAAAAGATATTTGGAGCTATATTCGTTTCGCTACTCTTTCTCGCTCTAGTATTAGGATGTATCATTTGGGAATCACTCACAAAAATCATGACAGAGGACCTTAAAAAACGTGGTGTAAATATCGCTGAAAATATTGCGGCATTGTCTTCGGATTACATTCTGACTGATGACTACTATTCGATTCATCTTCTCATTACCCGGGCACAGGAAGCTAACAAAGACGTTCGTTATATACTGGTCATTAACAATAATAATGTTCTTGTCGGAAATACATTCTCCAAACACTTACCGAAAGGAATATTAAACGCACATAAGCCTGATGATATCAATAATGGAAATTACGCTATACTAACTTCAGATGAAGGAAATATCCATGACATACTGGTTCCAATCGAAGAGGGAGATGTAGGATTTGTTAGAGTTGGAATGGCAGAAAAACAGGCGAAAAGCTATATTTTTACTAAAATTATAGAATTGGTTGTTGCTACATTTTTGGTCTGTATGGGGGCTGCAGGTATAGCTTATTATGTGACTCGTATCATTACTCGACCAATCAATAGTTTAGTTGATACAGCAACAGGCATATCAGCCGGTAATTTATCCTTAAGGGCTAAAGCAGAGAGTGACGATGAAGTTGGAAAATTAGCACGGGCTTTTAATGAAATGGCTGACAACCTAATTAGTTCCAGCACTGCAGTAGAAAAATTATTGAAGGAACTTCAAGAAAAGGATGCCCTTCGAGATACGTTGATTTTGAAACTATTATCCGCTCATGAGGAGGAGAGAAAAAGAATTTCTCGTGAACTTCATGATGAAACAAGCCAAGCCCTTACTTTTCTAATGGTTACAATGCGGATTTTGGCTAATGAAGTTAAAGATATCGAGCAACAAGAGCTACTTAATGTAAGCCGAGAAACTGCGGCAAGTATTTTGCGAGAAATTAGAGATTTAGCGGTAGAATTAAGACCACCCATCCTTGATGATATAGGTTTAATTCCGGCATTAAGGAAACATGCAAGAAAGTTTGAAGAAAAATTCGCTCTTACTGTAATTCTACACGCTCCCGATGATGACATTGCTGCCATAGATAGTCATACTGCTGTAGCACTATACCGAATTGTTCAAGAAAGTCTTACCAATGTAGTGAAACATACAGTAGCAACTGAGATTGTGATTAACATGGAAATCAAGGATTGTTCTATCGAGTTGAGCATCCATGATAACGGTCACGGTATACGTGAGACCGATTTTGAAAAAGCTCGCCAGCAAAATCGGATCGGAATATATGGAATGAAGGAAAGAGCCGAATTACTGGATGGTTCATTTTTTATCAAAACTCACAATATCGGTGGGACCGAAGTTAGGGTGTCTATCCCATTAAAACAGAGAGAAGGGTGTCATGATGAAAAAGACAATCAACATAATGCTAGTTGATGACCATGCCTTGATGAGATCAGGTTTAAAACTCCTATTGCAAAAAAGACCGTCCTTAAAAGTTGTAGGTGAAGCCTCTGATGGACTTGAAGCACTCCGGCTTTACGACATTTTAAGGCCCGATATTCTGATATTGGATATATCTTTGCCGCGCTTAGATGGAATCCAAGTTCTCACAGAGATTAAATTACGTTATGAACAAGCGAAAGTCATAGTGCTCACCATGCACGAGGACGAAGACTATGTAACATTAATCATGAACGCGGGAGCTTCAGGTTACGTCCCTAAAGCAGCCGTAGATGAAGAATTATACACTGCTATTGATTCCGTTATGGATGGATACCTATACCTTCGCCCAAAGGAAATTTCAACGATGCTAAAAAGATTGCAAAACGAAACAGAGTCCCGAAATCCTTATGTAATTCTAAGCCCACGTGAACGGGAGGTATTGCAGTTTCTTGTTAAAGGATTTTCATTGTCTGAAATTGCTCAAGAATTAACTATCAGTATAAAAACGGTTGATACTCATAAGACGAGAATGTTGAACAAACTTAATCTTTCTAAAAAAAGTGAACTTGTTCAATATGCCATAAAGTATAATTTAATAAACATGAAATAACAGGGTAATGTATGTTATAAAAGATCTTATCTCTTCCGACATCCTTATCATATAGCTTTTTTAGGTTCTGTTGCAAAGTTTCCGAAGACATAAAGAGATGGGGAATATTGCGGACTAGTTTTATGAAACTATTAATAATTCATGTAATGTGTTATACGTCGAAAAAACGAAGTTCGGTTGAAGACTTCGCTTTTGTTTGTATATGGCATGAACAGTTTCTATACCTTTAATAGTACGTGAGGCATGGCGAAGCTTATCAAGAAGTAGCTATATATATTGAGTTTTACAACAACCGAAGGATTCATTCTAGTATTTTAGATTTATCACCAAATGAATTTTATCGACGAATACAAACAGAACCGTTACAAATCAAAGAAGTTAGAGTATGAGGCGAGATTTTTTTCTTGTCTCACATAAAAAGAAGTAATTTTATGAAATAAAGAGCAATTCTATGAAACAATGAGTTAAGGATAGTATGTGTCCAAAATTAGGGAGTTAATCCGCTTTGTTATAATATTAAATTTTTTATATATATTACATTATTTTCAAATAAAACCTTTCATTTCAATTATCATGAATATATATCTTATGCTAGTGAGGTTTACATAATCT
>NZ_CM000745.1:770384-793225 GCF_000161455.1 Bacillus pseudomycoides DSM 12442 | reverse complement strand
AAATGATCTGCACATCAATCCATTCTTGATATACAGATCATTTGTATGATGTTTTTACATATAATTGCAATTGCGGAATAATGAACTTACATTACTGCTTTTAAAAGCTCTCCTACTAATGGGATGATTCCACCTACAAATTTTAAAACTGCCATTGCGATTGCCATTTTATTTCCTCCTCTTATTTTGTATAGTAAGATGTTGTAAATCTTTATACTCTTATTATAGTAAGCGCTTACATATATATCAATACATTTTAATATGCAATATTACATAAGCTGTTTGGCTGCCCTCACCATTTAAATAACTTTTTATAACTTGTATCTTTAATTCATCTGAATAAGTTTGAAATTTATCCCCTTTTTTAACCATAATAAAATCCCCTCCAAGTAAAAGTGTAACATCCATGTTTATTCATGGTCTTTTTACACTGTCTACCTTAAGGGGATAATATCACCCTCACCTCAAACAAAAAAAGAGACCACCCCAAAAGGCAGCCTCCCCCTATCTAAGCCTTCACTCGAAACATCCCATCCGTACTCACCCGATCCACAACCACATCCGGCACCTTCCCCACAATCTCCTCCCCAATTTTCAAGCTAGCTGTTGCCGCCGGAGACGGGGCATTACAAATATGCATAGAGTTTATACCCGGGATAATACAGAAGTCATCTACCATATTCCCATTAGATAGAATCGCCTGCGCCCTTACACCAGCGTGGGTCGGAACGATATCTTTCTCTGTGAGCTCTGGTATTAAGCGCTGCAAGCTTTTGAGAAAGGATTGTTTACTGAAAGAACGAATCATTTCCTTCATGCCTTCTTTCATGTTCGGCATTGCCATTTTCCAAAAGCCGGCGTATGTCATTGTTTCCATGAAGTCTTTTATGTTAAAGTCTTTTTTTGTGTAGCCTTCACGCTTGAAACTTAGTACTGCATTTGGCCCTGCATGTACGTCCCCATTTATCATTCTTGTAAAGTGAACACCTAAGAATGGGAAGTCTGGGTTTGGAACAGGATAAATTAAATGTTTCACGAGATGACGCTTTTCTGGAACGAGTTCGTAATATTCGCCTCGGAACGGGACGATTTTCATGTCTGTTAGTATGCCTGTTTTTTTGGCGATTCGGTCGCTATGTAGTCCAGCGCAATTAATGAGAAATTTTGTTTCGAATGTGCCTTTGTTTGTTTCGATTGTAACGAAATCTTTGTGTTCAAAAATTTGTTCTGCTTTTGTGCCTAAATGCACTTCTCCCCCATTTTCCTCTATGAACCGTGCAAATGTATGACTGACTCCTTTATAATCGGCGATGCCGCAGGAAGGAACGCGAATAGCTCCTAATCCTTTTACGTGAGGCTCGATTTCCGCTAATTCTCCTTTGTCGATTTTCGAAATATGTAACCCATTTTGCAGGCCTCTTTCATACAGGTTATGTAAAAGAGGAAGTTCTTCTTGTTCTGTTGCGACAATCACCTTTCCGCACATGTCATAGGCAATGCCATTTTCTTTGCAGAACTCCACCATCGCTGCGTTTCCTTCTTTCGCAAATTTCGCTTTATAGCTGCCTGGTTTATAATAAATACCGGAATGAATGACACCGCTATTATGTCCTGTTTGATGATGCGCAAGTTCGTCCTCTTTTTCGATGACTGCGATTTTGGCATGAGGAAATTTTTTCGTTAAGGCCATTCCAGTTGAAAGACCGACAATTCCTCCGCCGATAATTAGAAAATCATACATTTAACTTCCCCCTTATGTCTGTATCCCCTATATTAGGAAAGGCAGGCCTTGTTGAAAGGCCCGCCAAATCTATTATTTAGAAAAACAACCGCGCTGGCGCATGAGCTCTCGATATAAATCTTTGTTTTTCTCAAAAGGAGCGCGCCCATGCATCCAAAAGAGATTGTTTAATAGAACGAGATCTCCAACTGGTAATTTTAATGCGTGCGTTGCTGGAGAGTTCTCCACAGAGTGTGATAATTCCTTCAAATATGTTGCCTGTTCAATATTATCTGGATAAGCGAATTGATCAATAAAGCAAATACACGGTGCGTTGTTTACATCAAAAAATGTTTCACGGTATACGATTTCTTGTGCGTTTTTACTTGGAGGTGCTTTGTACGTAACTTTTACCGATGCGAGTGGATGCTTGCGAAATTTATCAAGCTCTTCCCAATCATCTAAATGAAGTAAACGTGATTCGCCCCCTACCGCATTCTTTTCCTCAAATTTCATCATAAGGAGCCAATCTGTCGGTTCGTCAACAAATGTCCCGTCTGTATGAAGCGTGAATAATCGATATGCTTGGCGAAGGTAAGAATCACTGCCATCTGTATCTTTCACATTAAATCTCGCGTAGTACGTTCCTGTCATTGCATCAAAGTTAGGTGTACCAATTAAATGTGTTAATGCCGTTGCAAATTTCACATAGTCTCCTGCATCTATCGTTTCGCCTTGTACACCAATTGTAAACCCGCCTGTTTCCCGGTCGTGAATAATACCGCGAACATTTTCCATAAACGATTCACCAAAGAATTTTTTCATTTGATCAGCGAGGATAAAGCGAGAATACGGAATATATTGTAAGGATTGCTCCGAATGTTCTTTTACCTCTGCGAAAAATTGCTGAAGCAATTGCTGATCTAACACAATATGATACAAACGTCTATGTTCTGGATGAGGAACAATTTCATACCCCTCATATTTCTTTGCAAACTTCATCTTCACTTCTTGCTCTGTAATCACTGACATGTTATTTCCTCCTTTAGTTTAAATAAAACGAAAAAGCCAGTCATACGCATCTACAATACAAATCGTAGAAAACGTACAACTGGCTTTAAATTACGAGTGTTCTTTAATCTCTTAAAGTACAGTAATAATAGACAGTTTTTTTATGAAAATATGTGCAAAACAGAAAATGAAGATCGGATATAGAGAAGGCTAACTTCTCATATGGATCTTATCACTTTATAATTAAATGATAATTCAAAATATTCACACTGTCAATATGTTTTTATTATTTATTTCCATGCAGTTAGAGTTAGCCATAATACTTAATTTCAGCATTTTCTTTTTTTGCTCGAATCGTAATTCTTCCAGTGAATTGTGGTGGATTTTCATAATTTTTTTCAACTTCATCGAACATAGCTTTTAACATGGATTCTAATTCGCCTAATGTAGTATCTTTTGATAAACCGTTTACTCTTGCAATTTCAATACTTTTAAAAGCGTCATCAACATTTAATACTTTTTCTTCACCGAATCCTTTCACTTCGAATTCTACTTTCATTTTCTCCATATCATTCCCTCCTTCTAAAAACTGCTCTTTAGTAGAAGAGCAATCCTACTTTTATTGTATATGAAGCGGCAAGAGCTGACACTATATTTATCTATTATAATTTACGAATTCCAAAGAACTTTCTTATCCTTTGACATGTACTTTTCATTTTCCTTCTTCCGCCCACATACTTTACACATATTACAAGTTTTCACTGCATCATTTTTCGCGCACCCTCTTTTTTGTTTTACATCTTCGTTTGATTTTGACATATTCTTTCCTCCTCATTAGATAAAAATAAAAAAGCCAGTTATATTTCGCTCATCAAATAAGCTGAAATATAACTGGCTCTTGTTTATGAATGCTCTTTAGAAAGTAAAGCGTAATAAACTAGGCAGTTTGTTATAGATTTGTTTCTTCATATTCTTCTTGTGGCTTTTCGCCGTTTACATAGCTTATATATTGGCGATACAAATCTTTTACCGCACTAATAATCGCATTTTGTGCTTTTCCTTGATAGTGATACGAGATTTCTTGCGTGATCTCTTCAATGCCATCTTGTAAACTATGCCCTCTTAATATTTGAGCAATAAAGTCTCTCCCATGTTCAGTAGCAAGGGTACATGACGCTTCAATAATAACGTGATATTTATGATCTGCCTCTATTGTAATTGTTAATGTTTCATAGACACTCCGTACAGCCATCCCTTTCGGAAGTCTTGAGTGTCCTGCCATGAAAAAAGTACCTTTACGCATGTTCATCCCCCATTATTATGTGTTTATTCTATAACTCATACTTGATCGATATATACCGTTTTGACTCTTGTATAAAATTCTGCAGCTGTTTTTCCTTGTTCACGCGGTCCTGCACTCGAATTTTTCATACCACCAAACGGAACTTGCGGCTCTGCTCCTGCCGTTTCTGAGTTGACATGGACCATCCCAACCTCCATATCATCAATAAACTGCTGGGCTAGGCTGAGATTATTTGTACAAACAGATGCACTCAGTCCGTATTCTGTATCGTTCGCTACATGAATCGCTTCTTGATAATTGTTCACCTTAAACAAACAGATAACAGGACCGAAGATTTCTTCTTTCGCAATTCGTGCATCTTGCGGTACGTCTTCAAAAATAGTCGGCAGGACATAATATCCTCGTTTTAACTCATCTTCTTCTGGTGCGCTACCTCCGCAAAGTAAAGAAGCTTCTTTCTTTCCTACTTCAATCATCGCTAAAACAGATTGCTGTTGATTTTCAGATACACATGGACCCATAAATGTATCCTGTTTTAATGGATTTCCAACTTTTAGAGCCTTTGTACGTAACAGGAGCTCATTTCGAAATTCCTCATAAATGTCATCTTCAATAATCACTCTGCTTGTCGCTGTGCATTTTTGTCCTGTTGACATGAATGCACCTCTTATCGCAATATCGACTGCCTTCTGGGTATCAGCATCCTTTAATACGACTAATGGGTTTTTTCCTCCCATTTCTAATTGCACCTTTTTCCCGCTTGCAATCGCCGTTTGCTGAATGGTTTTTCCGACGCTATTCGAACCAGTAAAGGATATCGCTTTTATATCAGGATTTTCTGTTAATTCTGCTCCAACGACTGAACCTTTCCCAAATACACAATTGATAACCCCAGCAGGAATTCCCGCCTCGTGAAAAGCATTCACAAGATGATACACGGATTTTGGTGTAATTTCAGCAGGCTTTATCACAACTGTATTCCCATAAATAAGCGCTGGCGCCATTTTCCATGCTGGAATCGCAATTGGGAAATTCCATGGTGTAATGAGTCCGACTGGTCCAACTGCGACGCGCTTACTATAGAGCATTGTTTTCGGATTTGCAGAAGGGATCATTTCTCCTACCGGCTGATTTGCTTCCCCCGCATAGTATTCCAAAATACTGATTGCCCGCTTCGTCTCGCCGATTCCTTCAGCAAGCGTCTTTCCTTCTTCACTCGTTAAATCTTGACCGATTTCCGTCACTCGTTCTTTTAAAATCGCTGCTGCTTTCCATAAATAACTTGCACGCTCATGAAATGATAACCCTTGCCAACTTTGAAACGCTTCTTTCGCGGATGCGATGGCTGCCCCAGTATCATCTGCTGAACTTAGTGGAAATTCTCCCAACACGTCTCCGTTATGCGGATTATAATTTTTCGAATATTGATTCGCAGATGGCTCTTTCCACAGGCCGTTTATATAATTTAAAAACCTCATTTCTCTGCCTCCATCATCGTTTCCTATTTTGATAGTTTCGCAATTGCCGTTTCAAGAATATGAAGACCTTCCTCCAGCTGTTCATCTGTGATAACAAGCGGCGGTAAGAAACGAAGGACATTTCCATAAATTCCAGCGCTTATTGTGATTACACCTTTGTTGTGTGTTTCTTGCATAATCGCTTTTACTTCTTCTGTTGCTGGCTCTTTCGTATTTCGGTCCTTTACAAGCTCGATCGCCGTCATAGCTCCAAGGCCTCTCACATCTCCAATTAATTCGTATTTCTCCTTCCAGCTATGGAATACTTCCATCATACGGCTACCGATTACCTCGGCACGTTTTACTAACTGCTCTTCTTCTATTACATCTAAAACAGCGAGTGCAGCTGCGCAAGCAACCGGGCTTCCCGAAAAAGTGCCACCAAGTTGTCCTGGTCCAGGTGCATCCATCAATTCCGCTCTTCCTGTCACTGCGCTAAGCGGCATCCCTGCAGCAATGGATTTTGAAAATGTCATTAAATCAGGAGCTACTCCAAAATGATCCATTGCGAACAAACTTCCAGTACGAGCAAAGCCCGTTTGAATTTCATCAGCAATCATGATAATTCCATATTTATCACAAAGGTTTCTTACTCCTTGTATAAACGTTGCACTTGGAACAATAAATCCCCCTTCACCTTGAAGTGGTTCCAAAATAATGGCAGCGATATTATCACTCGCCACTTCCTCTAACATAAAGCGTTCGAAATACGCTAAAATTTGCCCATCTACTTCTTCTTTCGTCATGCCGTCTTCCGCGCGGTAATAATACGGATAAGGCAGCTTGTATACATCTGATGCAAATGGACCAAATCCATGCTTATAAGGTTTTACCTTACTCGTAAGAGACATTGTCAGAAGTGTCCGCCCATGATATGCACGCTCAAATGAGACGATGGCACTGCGCCCAGTCGCTTTCCTAGCGATTTTCACAGCGTTCTCTACCGCTTCAGCCCCGCTATTTGCAAACATTGTTTTTTTCTTAAAATCTCCTGGCGTTAATTTATTCAATCTCTCAGCCAACTCAATATAGCTTTCATACGGCGCTACATGAAAACAACTATGAATAGAAGATTCCACTTGGCTTTGAATGGCTTGTACTACTTTCGGATGACAATGCCCGACATTTTGCATACCAATCCCGCCTGCAAAATCTATTAATTCGTTACCATCTACATCCGTAATGATTGCCCCTTTTGCCGACCCGACATATAACTGCGTAATATTATAAGGACCCCCAGGCACCGCATTGTTTCTTCTCTCATGTAGACTATTTGATTTTGACGTTACAATATTTTGTTTTTCTTTTAGCATGGAACATACCCCTTTCTTACTCCTTCTCTAAACTAACTTTCGAATCTTGTATAATCGTAAAATCTTCTTTTATTGGCACTCGCTTATTTCTATCTCTTAGGAGATAGATTGCGATTACTACGGCAGTTGCTAACATCGTCATATAAAATTGCATACGCATATCCGCTATAAACGCTTGTGCAACAAATATCGTAATGATCATCGCAAGCGTTGCATATGTGAGATAAGGGAATAACCACATTTTCACCTTTAGTTTCCCTGGGTCTTCTCTTTCAGCTTTTCTTCTCAACCTGATATGAGAAACGGCAACGAACATATACATCAGCATCGTAACACCGCCTGAGCTATTCGCTAAAAAAGCAAATAGTTTATCAGGAGATATAAACTTTAGCATGGCGCAAATGAATGCGAAGATGATACTTGCATATATCGCCCAAACTGGTGTCCCTCTACTGTTTAACTTTGAAAAAATAAAAGGAGCGTCTCCCTTTTTCGCAAGTGAAAATAACATACGAGAACTCGTGTATATTCCGGAATTCATAACCGAAAGGAGCGACAGAAATACAACCCCATTCATGATTTCCGCAGCCGCAGGGATTCCTGCCATCTGAAATAAACTTGCATAAGGCAATTTCAATAATTCTGCATTGTTCCACGGCATAAAAATGACCAAAATCGATACAGACCCTACAAAGAAAATCATAAGACGCCATACAACACTGTTAATCGCTCTTATTACATTCTTCTCTGGATTATCAGACTCTCCGGCCGCAATCGCCGCTACTTCACTCCCCGATAAAGAGAAAGAAATAAACACAACGCTAAGTAATACTGGCATAATTCCTTTTGGAAAAAAGCCCCCGTTTTCAGAGATCATTGAAAGATCCGGTCTATCTACATTAGGCACAAGTCCAAAAATCATAGAAACTCCTAAAACTAAAAATGCTAGAATCGCTACAACTTTAATAAACGCTAACCAATATTCAAACTCCCCATATAACTTCACTGAATAAACATTTGTCATTGTCATCATGATAATCACGAACAAACTCGCTATCCATGTTGGTATAGAAGGAAACCAATTATTGATCATCACTCCTAACAATACCGCTTCGATCGCGATAATGATGAGCCAATTGAACCAGTATAACCAACCGATTGTGTACCCTGCCCAAGGTCCAATTGCCTTATGTGCATATGTTGAGAATGAACCACTATCAGGGTTTACCGCAGCCATCTCCCCGAGCATCCGCATCACAAGTACAACCATTAAAGCACCAATGATATAGGACAAAATGGCAGCTGGACCGGTTGATTGAATAATTGTCCCACTTCCTACAAATAATCCGCCCCCGATTACCCCACCAATTGAAATCATCGTGATATGTCTGGTTTTTAAGTCTTTTTGCAATTCTTGTTTTTCTTTCGCCAAAAAGATCACCAACCTATAAGTATTTATTTTCATAAACCCTTCGAGCTAGCATATATAAGATTGAAATATCACTATTATTGATAACGCTTTCTTAAAATCCTCCTATAAATAGGAACAATAAAAAGAGCCAGAAAAACAATGTACAAAGTTACATTGGATTTTACTGTCTCTATCCTTATGGCTCGTCTTCCTGCTAAGGAAGTTCAAGTGGAAAGAAGCCAATCATCCTCGATTAAATTGAACGAAATCATATCCGGGCATGCAGAGAGGCTAATCACTGTCATCCGATGATAAACTAATAATAATACAAATAGACTGAATATTCAACATTTATTTTAAATTCAGTTATATAGTATTAAAAACGAAATTTATCAATTCTAAAACATATACTGTTTAAAAGCAAAAAAAGGAAGTGATCTCCATGTATTTTGGAACAAAAGGATGGTACGTAGCTGAACTGAAAAAATTAGGAGTTCGTTATTTTGAAGGACGGAAGTTAGAGAGCTATCGTGGGCATGTTTTACGCAATTTATTAGCTGCAAAGCAAGAAGAACTCAAAGAAAAGTAACCTATTATGATTCATCGATAAAACGATATCGACTGTTCTTTCGAATATATCGGCGATTTTTCAAATATATCGACCGTTTCTCACCATATTCGGAATGCGTTTGTCCCGTTTGGCAACAATCAAGCAGAGCGTGACTTGCGAATGGCCAAGGTAAAGGCAAATATCTCTGGTACCTTTCGAAACGAACAGGATGGCGTTGTATTTTGTCGCATTCGCAGTGTAGTTTCTACAATTAAAAAAACAGAAACAATCCGTACAAGGCAACAAAAGAAGGCATGCCTCCTTTTGTTGCCTTCCTAGTAAACTATCTAACACTAGGCTAAGCAGTTACTACAAAGCTTAACAAGTAAATACCCTTAATCCTAGAATAGAAGATTAAACAATTCCTTTGAGTGATAAAGAAAAAAGTGATTGGCATATATACCAATCACTTTCCTTTTTTCATTACAAAAGACTTCCCCTATTCACAAACAAGAATTTCCCTAGAAAATGTCCCTTTTTTAGCTATACAGCGGTCTGTAATTTCAAATCCAGCTTCTTTAATCATGTGATCCATTGTCTCAATGGTTACAACAATTACTTTTTTCGCAAAACGACGCGCATGTGTAAGAATTGAGAATTGATCTTCTGGTGTCGCATGTGTAAATAAATTGTACGGCATATCGATAATTGCTACATCGTAATTAGTTGTGACATCCGCAATCGGCCCTACCGTTACGTCTCCTTCAAATCCAAAATGCGCAATATTCTCTCTAGATCCAATTACAACAAGAGGATTTATATCCCGGCCCACGATGTCAATTCCCATGGACAGTGCCTCTACCAGTACCGTTCCTATACCACAACACGGGTCAATCGCTTTGACTCCATCAGGATTTGGCACAGCGATATTCGCAACAGCTCTCGCAACACGTGTGCTAAGTGACGTAGAATAGCTGCGTGGTTTTTTCACGTGATGATACCAAACAGCTTCACTTTCAATATATTCTCCAAAATACCAACGACCACCAAGAGGAACAATTCCAAATACACGCTCTGGATGATGCACGTCCGCTTCCCCTTCAATCTGCATGCCGATTTCTCTCTCAATTACACGCCTCTGTCCGTATTCTATCTTGTTTGCTTCATTGAGATCGTTAATTTTAACAAAAATAACTTTAAATGTAGCTCCTGCCAAATCAATTTGTTCTACTTGTTCTAAAATATTTGCCAAGTCGTCTCCTTCATACATCACTTCGATTCGTTCTTTCATAAACGGACTTCGGCTCGGCTCAATTTTAACATTACTTTTCAAAATGTTAACATGAGACTCAACTCCAAAAAGAGAGCGCATCTCCATATAACATAAAGATCGTTCATCCTCGCGGAATGCATACGTATATATAAATGCCGGTGTTGTGCTGTGATTATTCAATCTGTTCGCATCCTTTATCATTTTAAATTGTTCTTCCCTATCATTCTCAGTAGCACCATATAACATGAAATATATGAAAAAGGAAGGAATAAGCCGAGGCAAGTTTGTCTCTTTTTATTAGTCCTTTTCATCGGATTCTTTACTTATTAAAGAACATTTTATTTCTAGGAATTAGCTCGTATTCCTAACTCCTTACACTCGCTCACATACTCTTTTAATGAAATTAAATGATATCATATGATTCAAACAAAGTGAAACTTTAATCACACTCACCTATCCTCTTTGCTTTTGCTGAATTTCGAAGCGGGAGTCTTACTGCCCGCGAATAGCGGAATAAAAAAAGTGATTGGTATACAACTACCAATCACTCCTTCAGAAAAGCATTCCTCTTCTATTCTTCTATTAAATCCGATAACACGTAAGCAAGCACAAGCGCCTCTGTATGCACAATTAGACAAACTAGAAAATGCTACACACGTCATGTGCGGGACAGGTGGCAGTATGGTTCCTAAAGAAATTATAGAAGATTATTATAAAAAGTATTTCTTTCTACTAGTCATACAGAAGGAAATGCTTTTTTATTTTAGAAATTTGGTTAATGGCCATCTATAGTAATAATTCTGGCGTTGCCTCTCTAGTTATTAGGATATTTTTTCTTAATATATACATACTAAACATACTATAGAAGGCACGTAGAAAGTGAGGGAGTCATGGCTAAATTTCTGAAACGGTTAAAATATAGAGGTAATCCTAAGTCATTTTCAATACAAGACAATACTCATTTTCGGAAAAAAAATATAGAGGACTCCCTCTTAGACGCTGATTTATCAAAAAACATAGCTGATATTCAGAATATATTTCGTCAAGCACCTGATTTAGTGATTCGTCGGTTTCAAATGAAAGTAGATGGATTAGAAGCAGCTTTAGTGTATTTGTCTGGATTAACAGATAAACAATTGATTCAAAATCACGTTCTAAATCCTTTGATGAATAGTGTTTTTGATACGAATACGGAACTTCCAATTACATTAGGACATATTAAAATTATTAATACGTGGAGTCAGATTGAAGATGCTATTTTCCGAGGAGATAGTGTTTTATTAATCTACGGCCGAACAACAGCGCATCAATTGGATACAAAAGGATGGCCACAAAGAAATATCGAAGATGCTCATAACGAAATAGCTCTAAAAGGTGCGCATCAAGCATTTGTGGAAACTGGAAGCCAAAATATCGCAATGATTCGAAGATATATTCCTCATCGCGAATTAATGATAAAAGAAATAATAATTGGTATACGAAGCAACACGAGGATTTCTATTTTATATTTGAAAGATGTAGCTTCTGAAGATGTGCTGAAGGAATTAGAAACACGGATTCAAAATATTACGGTCGACGCTGTTGCTAGTACTGGTGAACTTATCGAATTCATTGAAGATAACCCGTACTCACCGTTTCCACAATTTATGTTAACTGAAAGACCCGATGTGGCTGTATCTCATATTCTTCAGGGAAGATTTGTGGTTGTTGTGGATCATTCCCCAAGTGTATTAATTGCTCCAACAAATTTTATCTCCTTTTTTCAAGGAATTGATGATTACGGGACACGTTGGTTAGTTGCCTCGTCTATTCGTATACTTCGTTTCGTCGCTTTTATGATTGCTCTATTTTTACCTGCGAGTTATGTTGCGTTTATTTCCTTTAATTTTGAAGTCATTCCTGTAGAGCTTTATTTATCTATTGCGGAATCAAGAACGCGCGTACCATTTTCTCCAGTTATGGAAGCACTGCTTATGGAAATGACATTGGAAATGATGAGGGAAGGGGCTTTGCGGCTGCCTACTCCGATCGGTCAGACGATTGGAATTGTAGGCGGAATTATTATTGGACAAGCGGCTGTTCAGGCAGGAATTGTAAGCAACATTATGATTATTGTTGTTGCTATTACAGCCATCGCTTCTTTTATTATCCCTAATTATGATATGGGGGCGGCAGTCAGACTTTTACGCTTTCCGATGATGCTATCAGCTGCCTTATTTGGAATTGTCGGACTTGTTATCGGATGGATGACATTAATTGCGCATCTTATCAGTCTTGAATCGCTAGGAACTCCTTATGGAACTCCGTTAGCACCGTTTCGCTTTGCAGATATGAAGGATGCTTTTGTACGCTTTCCTCTATGGGCCATGAGAAGTCGTTCTAAAGGTACGGGAGCCATTCAATCTATTCGACAAGGAAAGAACCATAATAAAAGGTGAAACTATGAAAAAATATGCCTATAATGACATTACTCTTCTGCAGTATATTTTTTTAATTAATGGAATGCAGGTAGGAACTGGAGTTTTATCTCTCCCACGATTGCTTGCAGAAAAAGCTGGAACAGATGGATGGATAGCTATACTTATCGGCTGGGTATTCTCCACAATATCAGGTGTTTTCATCGTGAAAACAGCTGCAAGATATCCCGAGGATACGCTTTACGACATTCTTATACGATTATTTGGAAAAATAGTAGGGAAAGCACTCGTTGTTATTTACATGATATATTTTGCCTTTTATTCCGGTACTATTCTTGTGAACGCTATGCTTTATCTTAAGGGATGGCTTCTTCCGAAAACGCCTGACTATATCATTATCTTTTTGTTTTCGATTCCTACCTTTCTTGTTGTACGCAACGGCCTTCGTATTATAGGGCGGTACTGTGAACTTAATTTTTATATGATGCTTTGGATTCCGCTGTTTTTTTTGATACCGCTAAAAGAGGGCGGGAGTTGGCTGCCTTTCTTTCCGCTCTTAAAAGAAGGGTGGAAACCGGTATTAACGGCTGTACCGACCACTATTTTTGCTTATTTAGGGTTTGATATTGCGTTCTTTTTATATCCCTTTTTACAAAAAAAACAGTATGCAGTCCATGGAATCGTTATTGCAAACACTTTAACGATGTTATTTTATTTATTTGCTACTATTGTTTGCTTTGCCTATTTTAGCCCTGATAGCATTACACAATTTAACCAGCCGGTACTAAATTTACTTAAAGTAATTGAATTTCGTTTTTTAGAACGTTTTGACATGATTTTATTAGCTGTTTACTTAACCGTTGTTTCCACAGCCTGGATTCCTTGCATATACTGCGCTGTATTTTGTTCTAGCCAATTACTTGGGAAACAAGATCACACCTCTCATGTTCTTGTTCTATTATTACTCATTATCGGCTTCATATTTTGGACTCATCCTAGTTGGAATCAAGCCGAAACTTGGCAACAGGTAGTATCGAATGCTGGATTAGGATTAACTTATATATCACCTATCATTTTATGGATGTATAGCTGGGTATATGAGAAGTCTCGCCAGGGGGGGATACATTGAAAAGAAAGGTGCTATGTTGTATTTTGTTATCAGTGTTCATGATGACTGGATGCTTTGATCAAACAAATGTTGAAGATGTTTCCCTTACTCTTGTCCTTGGTATCGATTTAGATCGTAATAATAATTTATTGGTGTACATGTCAAGTCCTGTTTTTAATAAAGAAGCAAAGGTAAAAGAAGAAACTACTGGTGTGAAATCTGTTACGACTCGAAATTCTAGAGACAAATTTGACGCTACGGTTATGGCGCTTACCTCGGGAAGTAAAACACAGGTTATTTTAGTTGGAAAACGGCTAATGAAACGAAAAAACTGGGAAAATTACCTCGACCCATTTTACCGAGACCCCAAAAACACAGTTACCACACGAGTTGTTGCTGTAGATGGACCTGTTTCGGACGTCATCTTTTATCACCCAAAAGATAAACCGCGGCTTCCTTTATATTTAACAAAACTAGTTGATACCGCCTATTTAAGAAATATCGCAGTAAAAACAACTCTTCAAAAATTACATGAACAAGTAGCAGACAAAGGGATAACAGCAAGTATTACTGAGATGAAAAAAAAGAATAGAATATGGGTGACAGGTACGGCTTTGTTGGATGAAAAAGGAAGGTATAAATTAGCGCTAAAATCCGATGAAAACAAACTATTACGCATTTTGCAGCAAGAAACGAAAGGTGAGTTTCCATTTACAATTGCACTTAAACTAAAGTCAGATAGCCAGGATAAAGATTGGATAAGCTTTAGTGCCCAAAATATTAAAGTAAAGACAAAGGTAAAGTATGATAATCATTTTATATTTAATATAGATGTAAAGATGAGAATCAGTATTACAGAACGGCTTTTTTCGTTCAATACAAGAAAGGACGCAGCAAAATTACAAAAAGCTATTGAAACTAAGCTGGAAGCTGATTTCAAGCAATTAATAAAGAAAATACAAGCTGCCAAAATCGACCCTATTGGGCTTGGGGTATATGCAAGAACTTACACATATCCAGAATGGAAAAAAGTCCAAAATAAATGGAATAAGGCATTAGCAAAGGGCGATGTAAACGTCAAGGTAAATGTAGAAATTGGTGGGATGGGAACGATTAAGTAACATGAGTTCAACTGAGATTCATACTAAAATTACAAGCTCCTTCAGTTTTAGGAAAGTTAATTTCTTTAATAGCTGTTTTTTCATAAAAAAATCTTCACATGTAGTATGTAAGGAGATTACAGATTTTGCGATACGAGAAAGCACCTGTACGAGTTTACTCCGCCTTTGGTAGCAAGAATTTCACTGGCTTTAGCCGTGGGAGTGTCAATCCGACAACATTCGCCATACAAAAGAGGTTACCCAGTGCCAGGTAACCTCTTTTCGCTATTCTCCAATCAACTCTGACATCACATAAGCAAACACAAGCGCCTCCGTATGTACAATCGAACTCTCATGTGTACGCTCAAATGCATGAGAAGAATCAATTCCTGCTCCAATTAGCGCGTGTTTCACATCAAATCCTGCGCGGATTGCTGCGGATGCATCTGATCCGTAGTATGGGTAAATATCTACTTTATATTCAATGTTGTTTGCTTTCGCAAGTTCCACTAAATGTTTACGTAAACCGTAGTGGTATGGACCGCTAGAGTCTTTCGCACAGATGGATACTGTGTATTCATCTGATGCTTGACCATCCCCTAATGCTCCCATGTCGACAGCTAAGTATTCTACTGTTTCTTCTGGGATGTTGGAATTACCACCATACCCGATTTCTTCATTATTAGAGATTAAAAAATGTGTTGTGTATGGCAATGTAATGTTTTCATCTTGTAATCTTTTAATTAATTTTAGTAGAATTGCCACGCTTACTTTGTCGTCTAGGTGACGTGATTTTATGTAGCCGCTCTCTGTAATTTGGACACGTGGGTCGAATGAGACAAAGTCCCCTACTTCGATTCCTAGTTCACGAACTTCATCTGCTGAAGATACGCGCTCATCGATACGAACTTCAATATTTTTTTCATCACGTTTTGCTTCACCTGCGTCTTTGTATACATGGACAGATGTTTGGTGCATTAAAATTGTACCCGTATATGTTTTTCCGCTCGCTGTTTCGATTTCGCAATATTCTCCTTCAACAGAGTTCCAGCGAAACCCGCCAATCATCGATAAGCGAAGGCGACCGTCAGATTTAATTTCTTTTACCATTGCACCTAAAGTATCAACGTGAGCAGTTAGTAAACGATGCTGATCATCGTTTTTCCCTTTTAACGTCAAAATAAGCGCACCTTTATTGTTACGCTTCGTTTCTACATTCCACTCTTTTACGTAGTTTTCAATAAAGTTAATGATTTTGCCTGTATTTCCAGATGGACTTGGAATAGAAACAAGCTGTTTAATTAATTCCATTGTTTCTTTTGCATGATGTGCCAATGTTGGTCCCTCCACTTCATTTTTCTAATATTCAGTATACAGTAATCATTAGAAAACCACCACTTATAGATGGCGTTTCTCCTATATAGCCTTTATTTTAAACAACATTTTTTATATTTCTTTCCACTTCCGCATATACATGGATCCTCTCTCCCACAAAAAAAAGAAAGGGTTTATATCGATTTTTCACTATATATATTGATTTCCCAATATCTCAGTCACTGCTATGAAAACAAAAAGAGACCTCCTCTCATTCTCTCCCTTTGTTTTAAACCCGGCATGGGGCAGAAAAAGGCACTGACCGCCTCTACGCATGGACGGACTCTCTCCACCCTAAAATAAGAAAAAATAATAAAATTGTTTTAATATACATAAATTGATGTAATTACCAATTAAGTTTACCTTTCTTCTTATATATAATGTATAGTTATTATATACAAGAGACGTTTTTGAAGAGGATTCAGGAGAATAACAGTAGATGTTTTTCAGAAGCCCCTCGTTATTTACTTATATAGGGAGGGAATTCAATCATTCTTTATTAAAAACAATGCTCCCCCAAAAATGGCTCTGTTAAGAGCAAAAACTTTTGGTGCAATCCCACACCTCTCATTCAGATACAAAATTAAAGGCCTTTAAATTTAGATAGGCGATTTACATATAATTTAAATATTTTAATTTTATAATAAATCCTATATAATAGTTAAAATCCACAGAAAATAGGAGGTCATTTTATGAATAAAAAGTTTGAAATATTAATGAAAGTTACGCCTTTCCTAAGTGTACTTTTTATCTTAATTGGCTTAATTATGGGAGTATTAGGTGCATTGGACCATAATGTAAAAACATTGACTGCATCACTATTTCTAATAGTACAATCCGTACTTGGAATAACATATGCTATGTCGTTTAAAAAAATATGGGGAAAATAAGTCTCATTTTAACATGATAATTTACTTGCGTTTTCTTATGCGAATTAGCTTGCTAGAATGCCAAAAATACTTATATATCAACAAGCTAAATGGGTTACGAAATCATTTGCGATTTCGTAACCCATTTAGCTTATTGTTTGTTGTTTTGTACGCCAAAAGAGAACGTTTTACTCTCATTCTCTCCCTTTGTTTCAAACACAGCATGGGACAGAAAAAAGCCGAGTCCGCTTCTACGCATGGACGGATCCTCTCTCCCACCCAAAAACAGAAAGGTTTTATATCTCTATATAATTCACAGTTAACTACTCCTCCGAAACATCCAGCAAGTAAATCCCTCTTTGGAACCCACCGCGTTCTTCTTCTTTTTGCTTACGAAGACGCTCAATATCTTCAAATGTTGCGCCTTCTGCACGCGCTAGTGAGATGATGACTTCTAGTGCATCAGCCAGTGAATCTAATGCGTGTTCACGTTCTTTCATTGAGGCGAATTCACGAATTTCCTCTGTTCCGATTTTCGCTAATGCTTGTATGTATGCTTGACCAGTTAATTTTTTTGAAGTATATGTTTTTCCAGACATTAAAATCTTTTCTGGAACGAGATCTCTAACTAGTTTATTATAAGTTGACATAGTTCTACCTCCACCAAAATATCATACTTATACTATAGCATATCTTCTTTCCATATTTAGTAGCATCCTAGCTCTGCTTTATAGAAAAACCATTTCTTTTTCACACACGCACTCATCATATCAATCCCCGTTCCATGAGCTTGTACTTGAGGAAAGAAGTAATGATCTGGTTCGTTATTTTCTGTTCCATACAATGTTTGACAAGCTGCAGGAAGTGCTTCTTTCTCTATATTTCTTTCTTTCGTAATTTCTCCCCCTGTAGCAACCTTAGGATGGCCCTCAAAAAATAACGCCGTGCGAACAGCAAGCGTTGGTGTGCTATGTAGAGCAAAATAGATTAGCATAAATAAACCGATAATAACTATAACTTTTCTTTTCATCTTTTCCCTCATTACTTAAAAAAGTGCTAACACTTAGGATGTGTTAACACTTTTTCTTTTTTTATTCCCCTTTAAACGCAGGCGGACGTTTTTCTAAAAATGCAGTAATTCCTTCTTTATGGTCAGCTGTTCTTCTCATTTCGTATTGTCCGCGCTTTTCAAGCTGAAGCGTTTGTTCTAAGCTTGAGCGATTGACTTCGCATAAAATTTGTTTCGTTTGAATCATGGATTTAATTGGTTTTTGAAGCCATTCATTTATTTTTTGTTTTACAGCACCTTGGAAGTTTTCTCCGATAACTTCGTCAATTAATCCAAGCTCTAACGCTTCTGTTGCTGGTAACTTTTTACCTTCCCAAATGATTTGTTTTGCCATATTTTCACCGAGACGTTTTTGTAAGAAGAAATGCCCCCCGCCGTCTGGTATTAAAGCGATTCCAATAAAATTCATCGCAATGATAGATGAAACGTCTGCCAATACATAATCAGCTGTTAACGCAATACTTAAACCAAGCCCCGCAGTTGGGCCATGAATTGCACTGATCACAAGTTTTGGCATTGTATATAACGTTACAACAATTTCTGAAATGGTATTCATGATACTTTCAAATTTGCTTTCATCATTACTAGAAAGCATAGATTTAATGTCTCCACCCGCAGAAAAACCACGTCCATTCCCGCATAATACGACAATATGAACGGAACTTTCAGCTACTTCTTTCAGCTTTGCTAACAATTCTTTGAGCGTAGGTTCATCTAATGCATTTAATACTTCTGGGCGATTCATCATAATCGTTGCTACTCGTCCTTCATATTTCACAACTACAGACTCGGCTTTACTTTTTACTTCCATTATATATCCCTCTTTCTTCCTTAAAGATTATACTTATATAATTAAAGAAAAGAGGTGTAAAATCCTTCTTTTTTCGTAATTTTCTGTCTAATACACTCGAAAATTTACATATTCCCTATTATGAATGAAAGAAAATAACCTCTTTTCAAGAGATTTGCCACATATCCTCGTCTATTTACCATTATAATAAAATGGTGTATTCTTATGTTGATGTATCAAATGGACATAGAAATTCGTTCATCCAATCATGCGAAAATGAAGAAATGGAGGAAAACATGGTTAACAAGTTGAAACAAACGAATAACTACTTCCCACATTTCCTGTTACTATTCATCGTGTTGCAACCAATTTTAGATTTATTAACATCTTTCTCTATCTACACATTACACATGAGTGCGACAGTCGGAATTGTAGTAAGATTTGCCTTTATGACTCTCGCTTTAGGATATCTACTTTTCAATTGGAAACAACCTGGTAATAAGAAATATATTTTCTATCTAGTCTTACTTGGTATCGTACTTGCTGCTGGACTTGTAAACAATATGATCGTCAAGCACCCCGTTTCTTTTGGCGAGGAAATTAAATTCATTTTGAAAAGTACATATCCAATCGTTTTATTGTTTGGATATATTCTTGTATTTAAAGAACTAAAAGATAAACAGCATGCTTCTGATAAACTCATTACATATTTCTTATATGCATCGTTAATTGTAAGTATGGTTATGATTGTATCTATAGCATCCGGAACAGATTTCTCAAGTTATTCATACGAAAAAACCGGCTCTAGAGGATGGTTCTTCGCGGGAAATGAATTGAGTTCTATTTTAGCAATCACGTTCCCAATGGTTGTACTCTACTCTGTACAGAAAACAACTTCTTTTTCTAAAGTATACTACTGGATTCCAACAATTTTAGCGATGTATGCCAGTATTATGGTCGGAACAAAAGTGGGATATGGAGCAATTATCCTTACACTAGGCGTTGCACTTCTCTTTTCTATTATTGAATATATGATGCAACGTAAAAAAGTAGGTAAAGGAATTACACATCTTGTTAATACCTTTGTTGCTCTTGTTGTACTAGGTGGTTTATTGGCAGTCACACCACTTACTCCTATTGCAAAAAATATGGGCATTCATTTACAAATATATGAAGATAAAAAATTAGCAAGCGAAGAACAAGCAAGAAAAGAAGGGAAAGTAATTACAGAGGATCCTGAAGAAGCAAAAAGACGTGCAGAAGGAAAATTAACAAGTGGAGAAATGAATAGTTTAATTTATAGTGACCGTGATAAATTCTTACAAGTGTATAAACAATACTATAAAGAAGCCCCTATATCACAAAAGTTATTCGGTATGGGATACGCAGGAAACTATAAAGATAAAGATGCAGTTAAACTAATTGAAATGGACTTTCATGATTTATTCTTTTCATTTGGAATCATTGGTTTTCTGCTTTATCTGTTACCATTTGTTTATTTTGGCATTCGATTATTCATTCGCGTCATTACAAATTTCAAATCCATTATAACTGTAAGATATATGCTCCTTGCCAGTGTGCTAGTATTAGCACTAGGTATTGCCTTTACGGCTGGACATGTATTAACCGCACCAGCTGTTAGTATTTTCTTTGTCGTAATATTAGCCTATGTCATTGTTGATTTAAAAGCAGATTAAGAAAACGCTACAAGCAGCATCCAATTATGTGGATGCTGCTTTTCATCATTTCAACTCTACTTTTCGTTCACCATTTGTAACTTTTTTCTTTGTTCATCATTTGCCAAACTTAGCAGCGTCTGTTCAACATGCGGCTGTAAATGCTCAAGCGTTACACTTGCACCCATTTTCTCCGTATGATCCACAAAGTTTAATAGCGCCATCGCTCCTGAAGTATCCATATAATGCACATCATTCAAACGTAATGTCAAATGAGATTTGACTTCTTGCAAAGAAGAGAAAATACGGTCAACAGATAGAAAGGAAAGCGGCCCCCGAATCATATACAATGCATCTTCCCCTTCTTCTTTTACAATAGAAGCTTTTCGTTCTTTACATTGCACTATATATAAAATGAAGGAAAGCACTATGCCAAACGCAACCGCAATCATTAAATCAAATTTCACTGTAATCACCATTGTTAAAAGCATAACGACAGTATCAGCTTTTGGGGCTACATGCATCTTTTTCATGCTATCCCAATCAAACATTCCGATACCTGTTAAAATTAAAATACCCGATAGTACTGCAAGTGGAATATATTGTACAACCGCACCAAGTCCAATAATGAAAATAAATAAAATGATGCTATGCATACAAGCTGACAATGCTGTTTTCCCGCCACTTCTTATATTCACAATCGATCTTACAGTTGCTCCTGCTCCTGCTAATCCGCCAAACAATCCACTCATGATATTCCCTAACCCTTGGCCAATCAATTCTTTATTACTTTTATGGCGCGTACCTGTTACGTTATCCATCACAACAGATGTTAATAAAGAGTCAATTGATCCTAATAATGCGATACTAAGTGCTGGAAAAATAAGTTCAAGCACTACTGATCCACTAAAAGATGGTACATGAAGAGAAGGTATTGCTTCTGGAATTGCTCCAATTTTTTCAATCATCTTGTTTAGAGGAATCGTTCCCACAAAAGGTAATTGAATCGTAAGTCCTTGTAATACATGAGAAAATAATGGCAATGTTGCCGTAACTCCAACTAACGCAATTAGACTCGCCGGAATCGCTTTAATCCACTTCCCTGCAACAAGCATAACGAGAATTGTTAACAGAACAAGTAAAAAGCTATTCTTTACATGCTTCATTTCACCTAAAATAATGATAAGTGCAATTCCATTCATAAACCCTGAAACAACGGAATATGGAATATAACGTATATAAGCTCCAAGCTTACATACACCAAATAAAATTTGAAACAACCCGGCCATCATAAATGCGATAAAACTTGCTTCGAGTCCATGAGTTGCGATAACTCCTGTCGCAATCACCGTAATTGGACCTGTAGGACCTGTTACTTGCCCTGCTGTGCCACCAAACAGCGCTGCAAATAATCCCGCAAAAATCGCACCATACAATCCGACTAACGCCCCTTCAGATGTCCCCGTTGCGGCAATCCCAAACGCAATTGCGAGCGGCAGTGCAACAATCGCCACGGTAAAACCCGCTAAACATTCTTTTGCTATTTTTTGAACCATAAAAAAATCACCTCTACATAAAATGAAACTTTAATCAGTGAGGGGTCTTCAGTCCCACTGATTATTATCTCTTACCAATCGGGCTTTTACTGACAGTTCTTCTCTCACTAACTTCCTTGCTTTCGCTAAATTTTGAGGTAGAAGTGTTACATGCAGGATAATGTCCACGTTCCATTGTAACGTGAGAAAGGCGCGTTCGTCAGCGCCTTTTAGAAGAAACTCTTTACAGTATCGTGAAGTAACCGTCTTCATTTTTCACATTCCCTTCTCGCTAACGCTTTAGAAAAAAATCCCCCTATGCTATAATGAACGGATTAAATCTTTTACTATATATTTGGAGGCAATATGCTAACTTTTGAAGAAAAATTATCGATTATCGAATCTTTCCCGCAATTAGAAAGAAAGAACGTGTCATTAAAACGTGTAAACTTTCACTTTGAAGAAAGTCGCTTAGACAAAAAGAACGTTGTTTATCATTTACATCCAAATGGAAATGGCTTTGTATACGCTAGCGGCATTAACGGTTATAAAACAGACGATAAAGGCATGGTTAACATCCGTGAATTTTCAGCAGACGAACTACGCTCATTAATTCAAAAATCAATTGAACTTCTATCCCAAGAACCCGAAGAAGTAGTCGCACAGGCTGCACCTACTAAAGAAGAAGAATGGCATAATGAAGACGGCCATATTCTTACTCTTATCCAAGAAGACGATATGTGGAATGTGTACGCAGGTAGTAACTTAGACGGAACATTCAATTCTTATCCAGAAGCTGCAGAAT
>NZ_CM000745.1:755978-770284 GCF_000161455.1 Bacillus pseudomycoides DSM 12442 | reverse complement strand
TTGTCTCAGGCACATACTGAAACACAAAATTCCCATGTTTAGCATCTTTACGGCCAGATAGAATGAGTTGTTTATTTCGAGCACGGGAAAAGAATGTTTTCCATTTGTCATGGTTACGTACAAACTCGCGGGTGGTAAATTGAGAGCGAAATAGTTTTTTACTTCCAAATACTGCGCTCGGAATATGCGTTTTGTGTGATGTAAGTTTTTGTGTTAAGCGGTATTGCCGGTGGGTTAAAAGGCCGATTTTCGCCTGAATCCTTTTCATTTGAACATCCAAGTATTGGTGCTCAAACAGATATTCATTCAGCCAAATCAATGTGTCTTTTTTACGAGATAAGGAGATGAGGTTGTTGTGCTTCGCCAAGCGGGTGTTTTTCGGAAACGTCAGCTTTCCTTTCACACAACTTTGTTTGATTTTACGAAGATTTGTCAGTTTTGTCCGTTCTTGTTTCAACTTTTTCTTGAGCTTCTTGATTTTCTCTTGTGTTTGTTTCTCATATAGCTTTTGTAACTCCATTAAACCTGTAAACAACGCCTTCGCTTCTTGCGCCGCACTGTTTGCATAATAATCATTCAATTGATATTTCCGCTTGAGAACGAGATGAAGACTGTCTGTATATATCTTACGGTTCCAACGTTTTTCCCGAACAATCATTTGAAACGCAAAGCGCTTCGCCTGATTAAATATTTCGATTGTCTCTGCCAATGCATCTACCATTTCATGCGGTACATCTATCTTATAGATCCGTTTCGAAAAATACGCTTTCTTCACCTGTTCTCACCTCATTTTATTTGATAAGATCATTATACACCGAAACAAACATACGTTCTGTTTAAAAAGAGACATTTTCTTTAAAAAGGACAAAACCGATTCATCCCCCACCTTCACTTCATTTAGAGGAGGGGGTCTTCTCGGTCAAAATGATAAAAAAACTTCCACCTATTATAGGGTGGAAGTTTTATCTTCTGGTAATAGCCTTTTCGGACGAGAAAGATGATGTTCTGTTAAATGCATGGCGTACTCGTAAAATAGCTGTCTCGTCAGTTCACTATATTCTTGTAATGTTTCGGATTGAAATATAGTTCTTCCAGGTTTGGAATTGGCTTCAAATAGCCAAATCTTCTCATCTTTATCTAAACCTAAATCAAAACCAATTTCTCCAATATTTCCTTCCGTTTGCTGATCTAAAATAGAACTTAGTTGCAAGGCTGCATCTGTCAATTTATTCGTGATTCGAACACGCTCCGTTGCATCAGAAAAAATATCTTGGAGTAGTTTTACTTCTCCGCCGCTATTTATATGAGTTGTCATACTGCCTTTCCCGGCGATTTTTGCAACGATGGCACTGACTCTCCAATTCCCAAAACGATTTTTATTTGTATGAATGCGAAAGTCTACTGGCTGCCCACCTATACGTAATAATACAATTCCTTGTTGAACAATAAATGTTTTTAAATCATGGCCTTGCATAACATGATTGATAAGTGTTTCTAAAGAGTGATACTTTCGTAATTTATTCTGCTCTGCCTCGCGGTAACGACAATAATAACTGTTTTCTGAAGTGGAATAAAGAATTTGATAAATATTTCGTCCAAGACTACCATGCACAGGTTTCATATAAATGTGTTTATATGATGATAAGAAATTCTCTACTTGCTCGAAGTGCTGAAATGTTTCTGTTTGAGGTAACAGAGAAGCGACTGTTTTTTCATTTGTAAGCAGCTGGTGTATATTCCATTTGTTAAAAAAACCTGGGTTGAACCATGGAATGGTGTACTTCGTTTGTAATCGTTTTTTTGTTCTGAGAATAGGTTTGTAAAGTTCTGCTTCTCGATTAGGTAGCCGATCATAAATAACGTTTGGAAAAGGAACTTTACATTGTATCCAGTTTTCCTCTTTAAAAAAGTATCCATCAATTGTTTCCTCATCCCAGTTCATATGTTGTGCACCAAATAAGAAAACAAATGGATGTAAAGAGTGAGGTGGGGTCAGTAACTCCTTGAAACTGATCGAACGATTGCCAATTGGATTAGCAGCTGATTCTGTAAAACCTGTTGTGAAAATACCGATCAATGGTCCAAATACAAGTGTTTGATTTTGAATGAAAGCATGCACGGTAGTTGGAAATGGAAGATAAAGTTCTTTCGCAATTTGTTCGCCAATTATAATTTCGTGAGCATAAGTATAATGAATTTCAATATTTTCACATGTCGTATTTCGTGTGCCGAAGGAAAGAAATGTAAGGGGAGAAGTACTAGAAAATATATAGGGCAATGTTAGCGATCTTGGATGATCGATAGAAATTTGTAATGTGTAAATATGATCTTTCAATGTAATAGTCACTCCTTTTTCAGTTACGGTGTAAATCGATTAAACCGTAATGGGCCGCGGGAAGCTTCTTCGGCCAGTGAATAATCATGCTGTTTTCGCATTCGCATATATAATCCTAAGTGCTCTATTTTATCCATTATGTAAAAAGAGAAGAGAGAACTGCTCAATTGTTTTTTATTTCTATTGTGCAATTGCGCGAATGGCTTCAGTACATTGCAAACATGCTCCCATATCATTATACTGTTGTCCGTATAACGATATTCTATTTTTGGATGATCTATGTTTTAGGGCGAGAGAAGCCAAATTGAAAGACATTCCTTTTTAGAGGTAAGAGAGGATCCGATTATGCATAGAAACGGTCAGGTCCTTTTTTCACCCCACGCTAAGTGAAACCAAAAGGAGAAAATAAGTGGAGATCACTTTTTGTTTTCATAGCAGTGACTGATGTATGGAAAGATCGAAATGGATTTATGTACATACAAGTGGAAAAACCTTTCTTTTTAGAGGGGAAAGAGGATCCGTCCATGGATAGAAGCGGTCGGATTCTTTTTCGGTCCCATGCCAAGTGAAAACGAGTGGAGGTCATCTTTTGTGCGTCATGGTAGTGGTTGCATTTCGGGGAAATATGGTAGTTATTTCGCATCTTAAGCCGTGAGAAATCGCAAAAGGTAGCTGATGGATGGAGAAAGTCAGTGTATCTCAAGATAAATGGCTGGTTGTGTATTGTTTTTGTAACAGGTTGTAGTAAGATATATATATTTGGAGAAATGGAAGGCTGGTATTGTGTAATGAATATGTGGTTAAATATGTTAACAACGACAGGGTTAGGAGCAATAATTGGTGGGTATACGAATCATTTAGCGATAAAAATGTTATTTCGCCCGCATCGCCCTATTTATATTGGAAAGTTTCGAGTACCTTTTACGCCCGGATTGATTCCGAAGCGTCGTGATGAACTTGCTGTTCAATTAGGGAAAATGGTTGTGGATCATTTGTTAACACCAGAAGGAATCGGCAAGAAATTAACAGATGAAAACTTTCAGCAAGAGCTGATTCAGTGGGGACAAGTAGAGATAGATAAAATTTTGGTGAATGAGCAATCATTACGAGAGGTTTTAGAAAAATGGGGCTTGGAGCATGTGGAAGGGAAGACCGTCCAAAAAATTGAAAGTATGATTGTGGAAAAAATTGATACGTTTTTATCACAATATTATACATATACGTGGGAACAAGCTTTGCCTAGTTCTGTTCATGAAAAAGTGGAGCAAATGATTCCGAATGTAGCATCATTTATTTTAGAAAGAGGTAAAAGCTTTTTTGAAAGTGAAGAGGGAAAAGAGCGGCTTGCCAAAATGATTGATGACTTTTTTGCTTCGCGAGGTACATTATTAAATTTAGTAGGTATGTTTTTAGGGAATGTAAGTTTAGTGGATCGTCTGCAGCCAGAAGTGATTAAGTTTTTAGGACAAGAAGGAACGAAGCAGCTTTTAAGTGATGTACTGCAAAAAGAGTGGGAGAAATTAAAGGGAAGAGAAGTGAAGGAACTAGATTCCTTTATAGAGAAAGAAACGATTGTAAAGTCAATCCTATCAACAGTTAAAATAGAGGAAACTGTAAGAGGATTTTTCAATCAGTCTGTTCAAAAAGTGTGTGAACCAGTTCGGGAAAAAGTTGTACAAACAATGATTCCAAGTTTAGTGAAAAAAGGTTTAGCATGGGGGACAAACAATACCGAACAGATTTTGAAAAATTTACATCTTGCTGAAATTGTACAACAAGAAGTATCTACATTCTCAACAGAGAGATTAGAAGATCTTGTGTTATCAATTACGAAGAGTGAATTGAAGATGATTACATATTTGGGAGCGTTGTTAGGGGGGACAATAGGTTTGATTCAAGGTATAGTGTTGCTTTTTCTAATGTAACGCTTTGTCTATATAAATCCATGTTACTTTTTCAATATACAAATCACGGCCATGAAAACAACAGGAGACATCCACTTATGTTCTCCTGTTGTTTTCACATAGCATGGGGCCGACCGCTTTTATGCATGAACGGACACCCTCACTCCTAAAAAGAAAGGTTTTATATCGGTAGCTCAATTTGTACTACTACCCCCACCTACCTCTACAAGAGCTTGAGGTGGAGGATTCTCCTGTCTCTGTCCTCACAAAACAGTTCCTCTCGATAAATAAAGTGAAATTTCTTCACATCTCGTGCATAGTTTGTTATTGTAAGAAGGTGCGTATCAAAAGGTACTCAAAGGGCGGGGACAATAGACCAAGCCCGTTAAAGGAGGAAAAATACAATGACAAAAAACATTCATGATGTTGCATATGAATTACAAAAAGCAATTGCAGAAAATACAGATTTCCAAGCTTTAAAAGCAAGTTATGCAGAAGTACAAGGGGATGCGGCATCAAAACAACTGTTTGATCAATTCCGTACAATGCAAATGGGCTTACAACAAAAGATGATGCAAGGACAAGAAATTACAGAAGAAGATAACCAAAAAGCACAAGAAGTTGTAGCGCTTATTCAACAAGATCCAAAAATCGTAAAGTTAATGGAAGCAGAGCAACGCTTAAATGTTGTAATCGGCGATATTAACAAAATTATTATGAAGCCACTTGAAGAATTATATACTGCATATCAAGCTTAATGAGAAAGGCGTTTCCTGAGAGGGAAGCGTCTTTTTTTATGGAGTTCGCAGAAGTTCCTTTTCTCAATCAATTGCATAAAAGGAAAGTTTTACAGGAAATAAAGTAAAGATAGGCAAGGAATATTTGTTGAGAAAACCTTTAAAAATATGTGATACAAATGTAAAAATTTATAAAAAATATTATTTCGATATAACAAAATACATGTAAGGGTTTTCATTTTTTATTGTCAAAATAATTTCGAATTCATATTGTTGGAAAAGTAATACATTTATAATATAATAATCAACAAGATATATTACACCACATTAATTAATCAGGTGTAATATATGGCTGATTTACATAATAACTAGCTTTATTGTACACGATTTTGACATAAAGGGATGATTAGTTTGAGTACAGAAGTAAAAGCAAACAACGTGAAAACAACAACAAAAGGAGCCGATCTTGTTGTCGATTGTTTAATCGAACAAGGAGTTACACATGTTTTCGGTATTCCAGGTGCAAAAATTGATTCTGTGTTTGATGTGTTGCAAGAGCGTGGACCTGAGTTAATCGTTTGTCGTCATGAACAAAACGCAGCATTTATGGCAGCGGCTGTTGGGAGATTGACAGGGAAACCAGGTGTATGTCTTGTTACATCGGGACCAGGGACATCAAATTTAGCGACAGGTCTTGTTACTGCTACGGCAGAGAGTGATCCCGTTGTTGCTTTAGCGGGTGCAGTGCCGCGTACAGATCGTTTAAAACGTACGCATCAATCTATGGATAATGCTGCACTATTCGAACCAATCACAAAATATAGCGTAGAAGTAGAGCATCCTGATAATGTGCCAGAAGCACTTACAAATGCATTCCGCAGTGCAACTTCTACTCATCCGGGAGCAACGCTTGTTAGTCTTCCACAAGATGTTATGACTGCTGAAACGTCCGTTTCATCTATTGGCACGCTTTCTCAGCCGCAACTTGGTATCGCTCCCACACATAAAATTGCAGCAGTTGTAGAACAAATTAAATCTGCAAAATTACCAGTTATTTTACTTGGTATGAGAGCGAGCACAAATGAAGTAACGAAAGCAGTTCGTGAGTTAATTGCTGATACACAATTGCCGGTTGTTGAAACGTATCAAGCAGCTGGAGCAATTTCACGTGAATTAGAAGATCATTTCTTTGGACGCGTTGGGTTATTCCGTAATCAACCAGGCGATATTTTATTAGAACAGGCCGATCTTGTTCTATCTATCGGTTATGACCCAATTGAGTATGATCCGAAGTTTTGGAATAAGTTAGGGGATAGAACGATTATTCATCTTGACGATCATCAAGCTGATATTGACCATGACTATCAACCAAATTGCGAATTAATTGGTGATATTGCATTAACGGTAGATAGCATTGCAGAGCAATTACCAAGATTTATCTTGTCAACAAAATCAGAAGCTATTTTAGATCAATTACGTGCGAAATTATCAGAGCAAGCCGAAGTGCCAGTTCGCGATTCACAAGGGCTTACACATCCACTGCAAGTCATTCGTACACTTCGTTCGTTAATTGATGATGAAACAACTGTTGCATGTGACATCGGTTCACATTACATTTGGATGGCAAGATGCTTCCGCTCTTATGAACCACGCCGTTTATTATTTAGTAATGGTATGCAGACATTAGGTGTCGCACTTCCTTGGGCAATTGCAGCGACATTGGTGGAACCAGGTAAAAAAGTGGTTTCTGTTTCTGGAGATGGTGGTTTCTTATTCTCTGCAATGGAACTAGAAACAGCAGTACGTCTCAAAGCTCCGATTGTTCATCTTGTTTGGAGAGATGGTACATATGATATGGTTGCCTTCCAACAAATGATGAAATACGGCAGAACATCAGCAACAGAATTTGGTGATGTTGATATTGTAAAATATGCAGAAAGCTTCGGTGCTATTGGACTTCGTGTGAATTCTCCAGAAGAGTTAGAAGGGGTATTACAAGAAGCACTGAAAGCAGAAGGTCCTGTAGTTGTAGATATTCCAATTGATTATCGCGATAACATTAAATTAAGTGAAAAATTACTACCAAACCAATTGAACTAGTGGTAAAGGAGTAGAATAGACATGAGTATTGCACAATTATTAGATATTGATGCGAAAAAGATGAAAACGAATAATGAAGTATATCAAACGTCAACAATGCTAGCTTTATTGGATGGTATATATGATGGCATTATCAACTTTGATAAATTAAAAGAGCACGGCGATTTTGGCATCGGTACGTTTGATCAATTAGATGGTGAAATGATTGCTTTTGATGGAGAATTTTATCATTTGCGTTCCGACGGTTCTGCAGAAATGGTAGCACCGGAAGAAACAACACCGTTTGCCACTGTAACATTTTTTGAAAAAGAAATGAGTTATACAATTGATCGTCCAATGAATCGTGAAGAAGTAGAATCTTTATTACATGAATTAATGCCAAGTAAAAACTTATTTTATGCGATTCGTATGGATGGAACATTCCGTGAAGTAAGAACAAGAACCGTTCCGTGTCAAGAAAAACCATATACACCACTTGTAGAAGTGACAAAATCACAGCCGATTTTTTCTTTCTCTCATACGAAAGGAACAATGGCAGGATTTTGGACACCAGATTATGCGCAAGGTATTGGAGTAGCCGGTTTCCATCTACATTATATTGATGATGAACGAAGCGGAGGCGGACATGTTTTTGATTTTACTGTAGAAAACTGTACGATCGAAATTTGTCAAAAAGCACATATGCATTTAGCACTTCCAGAAACAGCTGATTTTATGGCAGCGGATTTATCTAGAGAAAATCTTGAAAATGATATTGCGACTGCGGAAGGTGCGGAGTAAAAAAAGAAGCCGATTTGGCTTCTTTTTCATTTAGAGACAAATGGATGGTTCTTAAAATAAAAACGCCAAGGATAATGAACAGCTTCTTCAGCATAGTCAATATTGATGCGTGGGCCTGTTACAATCTCATATTGAGAAGATAGCTGCTCTGCTTCTGGCACCAATTCAATATATAATTCATCACCTTGTAAGGATAAGCCACGTTCTTCTAAAGTAATGCCAAGTGCGCGGCATAGCTTTCCAGGTCCGTTCGTTAAATTTTTGTATTGTGATTTCGTAAGATCTGTTTTACCGTAACGTGCCATTTTTATGTCTTCTATTCCATCGACTGGCTCTAATGCCCGAATAAGAACGCCTTGCGGGGTACCAACTGGAGCTGTAATGATATTAAAACAATGATACATACCATAGATGAGATATACATAAGCGTGTCCTGGTGCGCCAAACATAACTTCCGTTCGCTCGGTTCGTCTTCCCCCGTAACTATGTGCAGCTTTATCATCTGGTCCTTTATACGCTTCTATTTCTACAATGAATCCACTTCGTTTTATTCCATCTACTATATGTACAAGTTTATGACCAAGTAAATTTTTAGCAATTTCTAATGTATCACCCTCATAAAAAGAAGGAGGTGCTTTCATATTGGTATCCCCTTTACTGATGATATACGTATATATTAAACCAAATTTGCGTACGAAATTCTAACTCGTTCTAATTAACAAATTTAGTTCATAAATTATGGATAGAGTAAAAGCAGCTAAGAGGAGGAATGCGACGTGATTTATCGCTTGTTGGCTCTTAATATAGATGGGACGCTCCTGCAGAAAAATGGGAAGATACCAAAAGGAACACGAGAAGCTATTGATTTTGTCAAACGAAAAGGTGTATATGTTACGCTGTTTACAAGTCGGCACTTTCAATCGGCTCATAAAATAGCAAAGTCATTAAAACTAGATTCTATATTAATTACGCATAGCGGTGCTTTTATTTCTGCTTCATTAGATAAGCCGCTTGTTCAAAAACGATTATCAGAAGAAAAAACGTTTAATATCGTGCAAGTGCTCGAACATTTTGAATGTAATGTCCGTATTTCACATGAACGTTTTTCAATCGGTAACCGTGAGCGAAATACACCAAACTTAATTGCACGCACTGTATTATCAAGTTCGGATCCGTTATTTTATCCTGTTCAATTTGTAGATTCATTAGGTGACGCACTGCGTGATCAGCCTGTTTCAGCTCCGAAAATTGATGTTGTCTTTGCAAGTAGAGGAGAAAGAGAACGCGCGCTTAAAACGTTGAAAAAAGCATTTGAAAATGTCGAGTATATAGAATCCGGTGGGGGAAGGGTAGAAATTCTTCCGCTTCATGTATCGAAATTAAGAGGATTACAATTATTAGGAGAACACCTTGGGATCGAATTGAATGAAATGGTGGCAATTGGAGATAGTTTGGAAGATTTAGATGTCATCGCGGGTGTTGGATTAGGAGTTGCAATGGGAGATGCACCTATTCCATTGAAGCAAGCAGCAGATTGGATTACACGTTCCAATAGTGAAAACGGAGTGGAATATATGATTAAGGAACATTTTCGAAAGCAATTTCCACTTCCATTTTTAAAAAATCACTCGCAGGTTCATAAATGGTGACAAGATGACGAAAGAACGCAGCCTGAAAGCTGCGTTTCTTAGTGTTTGTCTTTCCGGGAAAATGAGGAAAAGCTTCTATATTGACCTCTAGTCACCCTTCAAGTAAACTAAAGAGAGTTTACAAATGAAAAGGTGATAAGTGTTGTTAATTTCAATAAAAACGTTACAAGATGATCGTTTTTTACGTCCGCTACAAAATATTAGCGGCTTATTTTTTGAAGAAAGCACGATAGGATTTGAGAAAGAAGATGCGAATCTTATTGTTGAAATAAAGATAGAAGGAAACGTGACAGCTTCAGCACGTTTAACAGACGTTGCAACTGGAAATGTATATGAAGAAACGTTTGAAAAAGATTTATCTTCCTTCACAGTAGAAAAAGAACGTATGAAACAAGTAAAACATGTTGTTTCATATGTGTATCTTTCTGTCTTGCAACAGCTAACTGGAATTGAGCAAAGTTGGGGGATTTTAACAGGAGTACGTCCAACGAAACTTCTTCATAAAATGCTTCAAAATGGCATGTCAAAAGAAGAAGCGCATAAAGAACTTCTTGAAAGCTATTTAATTCATGAAGAAAAAATTGAACTTCTGCAGCGCATCGTGGACTGTCAATTAGCAGTTGTTCCAGATTTATATCGTTTGAAAGAAGAAGTAAGTATTTATATCGGTATTCCGTTCTGTCCGACAAAATGTGCATATTGTACATTCCCGGCGTATGCGATTAATGGACGTCAAGGATCGGTTGATTCTTTCTTAGGAGGCTTACACTACGAAGTTCGTGAAATTGGTAAGTTCCTAAAAGAAAAAGGTGTTAAGGTTACAACGATTTATTACGGAGGCGGTACGCCAACAAGTATTACAGCAGAAGAGATGGACATGTTGTATGAAGAAATGTACCAATCGTTCCCGGATGTGAAAGAAGTACGCGAAGTAACAGTTGAGGCAGGTCGTCCTGATACGATTACGCCAGAAAAACTAGAAGTATTAAATAAATGGAACATCGACCGCATTAGTATTAATCCGCAGTCGTACCATCAAGAAACGTTAAAAGCAATCGGGCGCCATCATACAGTGGAAGAAACGATTGAAAAGTATCATTTAGCACGTCAAATGGGAATGAACAATATCAATATGGACCTAATTATTGGTCTTCCAGGTGAAGGACTAGATATATTTAAACATACGTTAGATGAAACGGAAAAGTTAATGCCGGAATCATTAACAGTTCACACATTATCATTTAAGCGTGCTTCTGAAATGACGCAAAATAAGCGTAAATATAAAGTGGCAGGTCGTGAAGAAATTACAGCGATGATGCATGAGGCTGAAGAGTGGACGAAAAATCATAATTACGTACCTTATTATTTATACCGCCAAAAGAACATTTTAGGTAACTTAGAAAATGTAGGCTATGCGATGCCATCGCAAGAAAGTATTTATAATATCGTGATTATGGAAGAAGTACAGTCTATTATCGGTCTTGGCTGCGGTGCATCAAGTAAATTTGTGCATCCAGAGACAGGGGCAATTACACATTTTGCAAACCCGAAAGATCCGAAATCATATAATGATGGTTATATCAAATATACAGAAGATAAGCTTGAAATTTTAAAAGAGCTATTCTCTTAAAGTGAAACTTTAATCCGTGGGGATTTTTCTCATCCCCCACGGATTATTAGTTGAACCAATCGGGCTTTTACGGGCAGTTTATCTCACACCTAACTTCTTGGCTTCTGCTAAAATTTAAGGTGGGAGTATTACTGCCCGTTAAAGCGGGGTAAGAGGCTGGCCTAAAGGTTCGCATATTGCGGGCTTTTAGGTTTCAGTCTCTTTTTTATATAAATGAGCTATTGTTTAAATAATATTGTTGATTTTAGCTATGTAAGCGTCAAATATTCCCTACCTACTATTTGTAAATAACCCATGAGATAATCTCCTTACATACTACATGTGGAGGTTTGGTTCTGTTGCAAAGTTTTCTAAACCACGTTACATTTTAGAAAAAATGAGTAGGAGCACGACAAGAGGAGATATTTTAAAGGAAAACAGTTTAAGAAAGATATCATTTTACTAATAAAGATGGAAAAAAAGTAATAATTCAGGACCATAGTGCAGGCCACTCTAAAGGTGGACAGGGACCGCATTTTAATGTGAGACCTGCAGATAAACCGCGAACAGGTAAATTTGAAGGTACACAAGAGCATTATCCATTTAATAAATAATATATAGAGGTGATTATATGTGGTACAGTAATTTAGAAGGAAATAGATTTATATCAAATTTATATAACGAAGCTCCTTCATTGTTAGATGTACGTATTGTAGCAGTTAAAATTGAAGATGAAGGTAAAAAAATTTCTATAAATTTTAATATGCCTAAATTCGCAGATAATCCTCCAAAAAAATGGAAAGATTTAAACTATAATACTGTATTTGTCCAACTAGACTTTTTTGATATACAGGAATTAACATTGAAATCTTCCAATGATAAATACAGAGGAGATATTAATATTGAATTAGACAAAGATGGGAATTTTAACATTAACATATCAGGTTCTGTATGTATGAATCTTAAAGCTGACTATGGTATCATACAATCTGTCAGTGGCTATATTGATACAATAAAATAGTTATCCTTAATTGACTCAACGTCTTTCAAAATTTTTAGTAGATGAGTATAGCAACTTAAATAGAATCAATGAGCAAGCTGTAAAGAACATAGTATACAAAAGAGCATCCTTTAAATGGATGCTCTTTTGCAACTCTTATTTCACATATACAAAAGCTTCGTTTGCAGTAATATAGTATGTTTTACCTTTGCTTAGCTATAAAACAAGGGAACACCTATTTAAGGAGTTCCCTTATTCCATCTGATTTAATCCTGTAATGCTCAGTCCTTTTTCTTTGGTGTAGGTTATAAATGCCCTCCAAGCATTCATACAAAAGACTTTGGAGGGTGAGAGCTTAGAACGGATAGCTTGATAAATAAAAACCATTCTTTGGATGGGAGAGAGAATCCGTCCATGCATAGAAGCGGTCATTGCTTTTTTAGCCCCAGGCCAAGTAAAAACAAAGGGAGAAAATGAGTGGAGCACTCCTTTTGTTTTCATAGCAGATACGTGTATGCCTACAAATCAAAATGAATATATATTTGTAAAACGCTGTCGAGAATGATCAGAAAAAGAAGGTGAAAATGTAGAGGAAATGTCTACTTATAGACGAAATGATAGAATTATGAAAGTTAAAAGGGGGCATATTTTGACATGTATATGACGATTGGGAGGATTTTTGATTTAACGGTAGGGAAATATGCAAATAAAGAAGCGTTAGTAGAACCAGAAAAGAACATTCGTTGGACATATAAAGAATGGGATGAACAGATCAATAAAACGGCGCAAGCATTATTAGCAGAAGGTGTGAAAAAAGGAGATACTGTATCTGTTTATTTATATAATTGTCATGAATTTGTAAACGTTTACCTCGCTTGTGCGAAAATCGGTGCGATTTTCAATCCGATTAACTTCCGTTTAAAAGCAAAAGAAGTAGCTTATATCCTCATGGATGCATCCTCAAAAGTCGTTGTATTTGAAAAAGCCGTTGAACAGACGGTTGCTGCCATTGAACGAGATTTCCCAAATAGTTCTTTTTGGTACATAGAAGATCATGCACCTTCATACGCTGCTTCTTATCATGAAAAGGTAAATGCAGCTTCATCTGAGGCAGTGGATATTGTCGTTGAGGAAACAGATTATTGTTCGATGCTCTATACCAGTGGTACAACGGGTCATCCAAAAGGGGTGCTACATCGTCATCGTGATATGGCTGAACATAGTATGATTTGCACGTATTTCTTAAAATATAACCGTGATAGTATTGGCCTTGTAGTAGCACCGTTATATCATTGCGGTGAATTAAATGCTGGTATTATACCAAGAATTCAAGTTGGCGGAAAGAATATCATTTTACATCACTTTGATACAGAGACGGTTTTACATACAATTCAAAAGGAAAAAATTACAACATTCTTTGCGGCGCCAACGATGTGGAATATGCTGTTACAAGAGGATTTATCACAATATGAATTACGGTCGATGAAAATTGGAGTATATGGCGGAGCTGCGATGGCACCAGCGCTCGTAAAAGAATGTAAAGAGCGTCTGCATATCGATCTTGTTCAAATTTATGGAATGACAGAGATGGGTCCCGTTATTGCATTCTTAGTAGAAGAAGATCAAATTACGAAAGCTGGTTCAGCCGGAACGCCTTGTTTTAGTCATGAAATTCGAATTGTAAAACCGAACGAAGAGGGGCCGGCAGAACCAGATGACGTGTTACCACCTTATGAAGTGGGAGAAATTATTTCACGTGGACCAACTATGATGGCAGGATATCATAATCGTGAAGAAGCAACAGCAAAGTCTATGTATAAAGGATGGTATCACTCAGGTGATTTAGGTTATTTAGATAAAGATGGTTATTTATACGTTGCCGATCGTTTGGATGATATGGTCATTAGCGGCGGGGTAAATATTTATCCGCGTGAAATTGAAGATTTCCTGCATAGTCATCCTGGGATACTAGATGTTGCTGTACTTGGTGAACCAGATGAATTATGGGGTGAACGTGTTGTTGCGGTAGTGGTCAAAAAGGATGAACATATTACGGCGGAAGATTTAGAAAAGTATTGTAAAGAAAGTGATGAATTAGCAGACTATAAACGACCACGCCACTACGTATTTGCAGATGAACTTCCTCGTAATGCGAGTGGGAAATTGCAGAAATTTGTACTTAGAGAGTCATT